>DASYNQ010000314.1:0-3903 GCA_036008425.1 Methylocella sp.
CCGTTCGCGCGCGGCAGATCGCCAAGCTCGACGCTTTGAGGGCCGAACGCGATTCCGGCCAAGTTCAGCGCGCGCTTGATGCCTTGATGGAAGGCGCGCGGGGCAACGCAAATCTCCTTGAGCTCGCGGTCGAGGCCGCGCGGGCCAAGGCGACAGTCGGCGAAATATCCTTCGCGCTCGAAAAAGTGTTTGGCCGCCATCGCGCGCGGATCGCGGCAATTTCCGGCGTCTATGCGAGGGAATCGGGCTCCAGCTCGCGGGCCGTCATGCGCGTCAAAGGTTTGGTCGAGGCGCTCGTCGAAAACGAAGGGCGGCGTCCGCGTATCCTTGTCGCGAAAATCGGCCAGGACGGGCATGATCGCGGCCAGAAAGTCATCGCCTCCGCGCTCGCCGACTTTGGTTTCGATGTCGAAATCGGCCCGCTGTTCGCGACGCCCGGGGAAGCCGCGCGGCAAGCAATTGAAAATAATGTCCATATCGTTGGTGTTTCGTCGCTTGCCGCCGGGCATCTGACTTTCGTGCCGCAACTGCGCGCGGCGCTTTTGCGCGAGGGGGGCGCAAACATCATGATTGTCGTTGGCGGCGTCATTCCGGCGCAAGATTTCGACGTGCTGCACGAGGCCGGGGTGGCGGCAATTTTTCCCCCCGGCACGGCGATTCCGGAAGCGGCGGCGCGGCTGATCGAACTGCTGAATGATAGGCTCGGCTACCGGCAGAAAGATGTGGCGGAGTAAGGAACCGCCAGCCCATAAGAGGTAAACAGGCCTTTATGGCTCGCCTATCCTAGTTTGCATCCTAGAGCGTGCATCGCCACGCGCTCACTCCGGCCACGGAAGCCGCCAAGATTGGCCTGAATATTGCTTATTCATTCTGGCTTGGGTTTCCTCCCAGGCTTTTTGACTTCTGCCCCTGGTCTGGTCGCATAACGCATCCCGCGGCCAGTCAGGGGCTTTTTGTATTCCACTCTCACCCCTCTAGCCACGCCAATGCCCGCCACGCGCCCTGAGCTGCTCAACCAGCCAGCACCACGCGCGAACTTTCCATATGATATAGCGGATGCGAATGATGTCACGAGTGGTGAGCATGTTGGGTTCCGTTCGCCTCGGAGGTGTGGATCTCCAGCACCGCCGTGAGATACTCTTCGCGTAGCTCAGAATTCGTCACATCGAACTGGTGTTCAAGCTTGCGCCGCTTGGTCTCAAAGGCATATTCGGCTTCCGAAAGCCGCGCGATCTTGTCTGAAATTTCGATAAGCCCCCGCCCGCCGTGTGACGGGCCGCCTAAGGTTTGTGTTATGAGCGATTTTGCCATGTTTTCCTCGCGCCTCCTGCGATGTACAGCCTATATCGCCGCTGTCGCGGAACGAAAGCGCCCACCGGGGGAGGATCGGCGGGCGCTTCTGGCTACGAGGGGGCTTGAGAGCGGCCAGAGCCCCGCAGACTGAACGAAAGTTTAACGTGGTTTCCTTAATGTTGCGTTAACCGATGGCGCGCGCAGCCGCCACAAGCCAGCACAGCGCGCGAAGCTTCAAGGTGAGATAGCGAAGGCGGGGCGTCATGCATTCACCGGGAAGAAATAAGAATCGACCGCAAGGACGACGCTCCCGAATTCATGTCGACCAGTTGGCGCCCCGCCTAGCCGGGTTTCAAATGCGTGCAGATAGCGCAGCTTTTCGACGAATTCCGCATCACTGGCGCAAGGCGTTTCGGCGAGTTCGGAGAGAGCGTCTAATTCCGCCATGCACAGGTGTGCGGGACAATCGTCGTCGTGTGGAACCGCGGCCAAAGCCGCTTGCGCGGCCTTGTAACGTGCGATGGCTTGCGCGAGGGGGGGGTTGGGTTGGTTGTCATGCGCTGCCCCAATCCTGGCCTCGATCGCCCCAATCAAGCGCCGTCAGGCTCGGTTTGTATGGTATTCCGAGGGCAACGAATATTTCCCGTATTATCCCTATTTCTTCATCTGCGCCGGGCGGGGCGATGCCGAGCGTCCGCTGATCTTCAAGCTCGGCGAGCCTGGCGCGGAGATGCTCGTGGATCTGTTCAACCAAGGTCAATCGCCGCTGTGGGTTGCCGGATGTCATTGGTGGTTCCTCCTATGTGGCTGGGCGTCATTGCAGACGCGAGAGCGGCATTCGAACGTTTGGTGAAAGGATTAGCCGAAGGAGCGCGCGAACAACGGCCAGTTCCGTTTCTTTTTGCCCAGGAAACCCGACATCGGCGGCAGCCTCAGCCGCCGCCGCAAGCTCGGTCTCGCGGCTCAGGAGTTCGGAAAAAACCAAATCGGGCTAAAGCGTCTGTCGCGATGGCCGGCGGCGCGAAGTCCTTTGGTGACGGGAAAGGAATAACCATCATTTGCTCTTCCTCTTTGTTCGCGCTGGCCGTGATTTCGGCTTGGCGGCGGCCGAAGCAGGAACCGGACTGGCGGCGGCCGAAGCAGGAACCGGACTGGCGGCGGCCTCATAGGGGGAGTGGCGGCGCAATCGCTCGGCCTCGGCCTCATTGATCATCCTGACCTCTGGGCAGTCGTCGAGCAGCGCGATCCCCTCCCCGATTTTCTGGTAGGCCGCCATAGCCACGGCAGCAATCGCATTGCTCTCCTCGCTCGTTTCTAACTGGCAAGCGGCTAGCCTCACGCACTCGATATAGCTCTGCGCCTCGCTGAAAATGTCTTCCGCGTCTCCAATTTTGCTCATTTGCTCCTCCTATTCGCGAAAAACCCCTGCCGGGAATCCGGCAAGGGCTTGTGACTATGCGGCTTCGCTTTGGTAAAGCGCCGCCACTTCCGCGACGAACGCGGCGCGCAGCCTGCTTGCCTGTTCATCGTAGCATCGCTCCAGATCGGCCATGCTTGCCGAGAAACGATACCGGGCTGTCTCGATTGACTTGACCGTATCTTCGTCGTCGATTTTCCGGGCCGTTTCGAGCGAAGGCGCCCAGAAAATATTTGGCTTGGAAACTTGACGGTTCATGTTTTTGCTCCTTGACATTTTCGTTAACAGTGCATACGTAAGATAACACTGTTAACTCCGTTGTCAATAGGGCACGCCGTCTTTTGCAAGGATACAGGCGAAATGTTAGGACAAAGCAGAAACCAGACCGCCGAGCCGGCTGGCGAAGGGGCTGAGCAGATGGTCGCGAAGGAGCCGCCGGTCGGCGTTCGCTTTCCTGCCGAAGTAAAGGCCGCGCTCGAAAAGCTGGCCAAGGCCGACGACCGGTCGATCTCTTACGTCATCAACAAAATCGTCACGGACTATCTTCGCGCTAGAAAGCTAATCAAATGAGTGAGCGCAAGCAGCTTTGCGTAGCGATCGCGGCAGCGGCGGCGCTGGCATCGAGCGGCACATGGGCTGCGGGAGCTGCCGATGATTGGGCGACTACGACTGTCCGGTCTTGGAAATTAGCAGCCGTGGAATGCAACAGCACGCCCCACTTTAAAGGCCCAGCATGTACGCGCCTTCACTCAATCGACGACAAACTCACGGCACACGACTGCATAGTGACTATGGCAATTTGGTGGTGCCCAATCTCTCTAGGAAAGACCTGTAACCGCTTCGGCGAAAAAGGCGAGCCACTGAATTGCCGCCAAATTCTCCCTGGGAAAAGGTACGACGACGAAGCACGCGACCCGCCGTGCGACGGCCCAGGGTCGCCACGGGATAACCGCGGCCAGTGCGAGGACGACCAATGACATTGGTGGAAGAAATGACGCTTGTCGAAGCGCTCGATAGGTTAGGAATGATTCAACGTGATTTTATAGCATGGTCTCATGCCGCTGCGCATCTGAATATCCGCGCCGCGCTAGTTATGGAAAATAGCGTGATCAGCTCCGCGCCGCGCGATGACATCGCTAGGATGTTAACAGATGCGATCGCCGACCTTAACAACGTAACCACTACTATCGCGA
>DASYNQ010000315.1:0-4401 GCA_036008425.1 Methylocella sp.
GCTTGCTTGGAGAGATCGTCGTAGATGATCAGCGCGTGCATCGCGTTGTCGCGGAAATATTCGCCCATCGCGCAACCGGCGAACGGCGCCAGAAACTGCATCGGCGCCGGATCGGACGCGGTCGCCGCGACAATGATCGAATAGGGCAGGGCGCCCTGCTCTTCCAGGACCTTCACGAATTGCGCGACGGTCGAGCGTTTCTGTCCGACCGCGACATAGACGCAATAGAGCTTGAGGTTTTCGTCGCTGCCTTGGTTCAGCGGCTTTTGATTGAGGATGGTATCGAGCGCCAGCGCGGTCTTGCCAGTCTGGCGGTCGCCGATGATTAGTTCGCGCTGGCCGCGCCCGATCGGGATCAAAGCGTCGATCGCCTTGAGGCCGGTTGCCATTGGCTCGTGCACGGATTTGCGCGGGATGATGCCCGGCGCCTTGACATCGACGCGGGCGCGCTTTTCCGCATGAACCGGGCCCTTGCCATCGATCGGATTGCCGAGCGCATCGACGACGCGGCCGAGCAGCCCTTTGCCGATCGGAACATCGACGATGGCGCCGGTCCGCTTGACCGTCTGGCCTTCCTTGATGTCGCGGTCGCTGCCGAAAATGACAATGCCGACGTTGTCGCTCTCGAGGTTCAAGGCCATGCCCCGCACGCCGTTCTCGAACTCGACCATTTCGCCGGCCTGGACGTTGTCGAGGCCATAGACGCGGGCGATCCCGTCCCCGACTGAGAGGACCTGGCCTACCTCGGTCACCTCTGCTTCATTGCCGAAATTCGCGATCTCGTTCTTAAGGATCGCGGAAATTTCCGCGGCGCGGATCTCCATCAGCCGGCCTCTTTCATGCGTGCACGAATCGAATTGAGTTTGGTTTTGAGGGAACTGTCAACCATGCGCGAGCCCAGTTTGACGATAAGGCCGCCGATGATCGCCGGGTCCACCTTGATCGCGATGTCAACCTCGCCGCCGCCGGAAATATCGGTAAGCGTATTCCGCAATGCCTCGACATGCTCGGGCTTGAGCGTCTCGGCGACGGTTACATCGACCCGCGTGACGCCTTTTCGCGCGTCATTCAGCAAATTGAAATCGCGGATCATGTCGAAAATCGCGAAGAGCCTGCGCTTTGCCGCGACGAGCTTGATAAATTTGGCGGCGATCCCGTCGATTTCAGCCTTGGCGAGAAGGGCATCGAGCGCCTTAACCTGCTCTTCGGCCGAGAAAACCGGACTTTTGACGAAACGTTGCAAATCCGCGCTGGAGCGGACCAATTCCGCGAAGGCGGCAAGATCGGCGGCGGCCTTTTCCGTCGTCCCGGTTTCCTGACAGAGCGCGAAGAGCGCCTGCGCATAGCGCCCCGCCATCCCGGACACGCGTGTCACTTGCGCCGCCAAAGCGAAACCCCCAAATTTCAAACGGCCGCCCAAGCCGCTTCCCGATGGTCCGGCTTTTCGCGGCGAAAAATCGAGACGCGGTCCGGAACTGGAAAACGAGGAAAGGAGTCAAGGTAAAGCGGCGCCACCACGAGGCACAGGTCACCTAACATAGAGCTTTTTGCGGTGCAACCCTGGGCCGGATAACTGCGCGGAGCCGGCTAGTGGGCCGATGAGCATCGACATATCTCACCCATTATTCAGTATATCTGTAGAAAGCAGGAACTGCTACTTTTTTTCTTGACATTCGCCAAGCATGGAGTCTTGGCCACAAATTCTCTGCGTGGATCATGGGCACACGCCATGGCGCGCACTCAGCAAAAAAGGCAGCGGCGCCGAGGACGGCTTCCAAAGGAACATTTGAGATATGATCTTCGGAAAAGAACGCCTGCTTCACGCAATCATCGGCGTCCTTCTGGCGCTTCTCATTCTTGGATTTTTGTACGGCATGGGGCAATGATTAACGCTGCCACAATCAAACTGAGGCGCTACCCCGGGCCGCGACAGCTGGTCGATCGGCGTATAAAATCGAACAATGGCTCTACCGGCTGTCCGGCAATGAACGGGGCGCTTCCGCCTATGCCCGGGAAAAGGAAACCGACGATGGAAAAATCCACGCCTGAGGTACGCCTCGACCAATCCTTCGCCCGGCTGGTCGAGGCGACCGATCCCATTGCCATGGCAAGGCGCGATCTGAACAAAACCCTGCCCCGGCGCTTCTACGAGAAGGTGACGGTCCAACAGCGGGATGGAACTTTCGTGCTGCTTCTGGACGGCCGCGCCGCCAAGTCGCCGGGGAGAAATCAAATGGCTCTGCCCTCCTTGGCGGCGGCACGGGCGCTCGCGGACGAATGGTCGGCACGGGGCGAAACGATCGATCCGGCGGCCATGCCATTAACGCGGATCGTCAATTCGGCGATTGACGGCGTAGCGTACCGGCTCGACGCCACGGTGGACGAGATCGCCAGATATGCGGGGGCGGACCTCGTCTGTTATCGCGCCGCCGGGCCAAGAACGCTGATAGACGCGCAAGCCGCCACCTGGAATTTCGTCCTCGCATTTGCGTGTGAAAATCTCGGCGCCCATTTCATTTGCACCGAAGGCGTCGAGTTCGTCGAACAGCCGGAACCCGCCCGCGCGGCGGTAAAGGAGGCCATAAAGCGCATCGCAAACAGCGGCCCAGCGGCGCCTTTTGCGCTTGCCGCGCTGCATGTGATGACAACGCTCACCGGCTCGGTTTTGCTCGCGCTCGCTGTAGCGCATGGCAAGCTGACATCCATTGAGGCGTGGGTTGCCGCGCATGTGGACGAGGATTTCGAAATGCGGGCCTGGGGCGAGGACGCGGAGGCTTTGCGACGCCGCGCGCGGCAATGGCGCGAGATGGAAGCGGCGGCACGCCTGTGTCAGGCCGTCCATGGTGCTGGAGCATGAAAGAGCACGCGTTTTCGCGAAGTGACTGCGGGACGTTCCCAAGGATGGGCAATGCGATCGGCATACAGGAAGGTGGCCAATGAAACCCCGTCTCGAACGCCTTGCCGCGCGCCGCGCGCGTGCCCTCCGCGGCGGCGGAACACAGCGGATCGACGCCCAGCACGGGCGCGGAAAGCTCACCGCGCGGGAACGAATCGAGCTTCTCGTCGATCCTGGCTCGTTCGAGGAAGCCGGAATGTTCGTCGAACATCGCGCGACGGACTTCGGCATGGATCAACGTCACGTGCCGGGCGACGGCGTTATCACCGGTTCCGGCACCGTCAACGGCCGCACGGTCTTCGTCTATGCCAAGGATTTTACCGTTTTCGGGGGTTCGCTTTCCGAGGCCCACGCGCAAAAGATCGCCAAGCTGCAGGACATGGCTCTCAACAATCGCGCGCCGCTCATCGGGCTTTTCGATTCCGGCGGCGCCCGCATCCAGGAAGGGGTCGCCGCGCTCGCGGGCTACGGCGAGGTGTTCCAGCGCAATGTCTTGGCGTCCGGGGTAATCCCCCAGATTTCCCTCGTCATGGGTCCCTGCGCGGGTGGCGACGTCTACGCTCCGGCGCTCACCGATTTCATCTTCATGGTCAAGGACACGAGCTATATGTTCGTCACCGGCCCCGATGTGGTGAGGGCGGTGACCAACGAGACGGTGAGCGCCGAGGATCTCGGTGGAGCATCCGTGCATACGATCAAAAGCGCGGTGGCCGACGGCGCCTATGAAAACGATGTCGAGGCTTTGCTGCAAATGCGGCGGCTCGTCGATTTCCTGCCGTCGTCGAACACAAGCGGCGTTCCGGAATGGCCGGGCTTCGATGACCCCGAGCGATGCGAGGCCTCGCTCGACTCGCTCGCGCCGGACGATCCGGCAAAGCCCTACGACATCAAGGAACTCATCGCCAAGACCGTGGACGAGGGCGATTTCTTCGAGATCCAGGAAGCTTATGCGCGCAATATTGTGACAGGCTTTGGCCGCATCGAAGGGCGCACGATAGGCTTTGTCGCCAATCAGCCCATGATCCTCGCCGGCACGCTCGACTCCGACGCCTCGCGCAAGGCCGCCCGCTTCGTGCGCTTCTGCGATTGTTTCAATATTCCGATCGTGACTTTTGTCGATGTGCCGGGATTTCTTCCAGGCATTGCGCAGGAATTTGGCGGCCTCATCAAGCATGGCGCCAAGCTCCTCTTTGCCTATGGTGAGGCGACGGTGCCGAAGGTAACCGTCATCACGCGAAAAGCGTTTGGCGGCGCCTATGACGTGATGGCCTCGAAACACCTGCGCGGCGACGTGAATTACGCCTGGCCCGGCGCCGAAATCGCGGTCATGGGAGCCAAGGGCGCGGTCGAGATCATCTTCCGCTCCGACATCGGCGATGCGGAAAAAATCGCCGCACGCACGCGCGAATACGAGAAGCGCTTTTTATCGCCTTTCGTGGCGGCGGAACGCGGCTATATCGACGCCATCATCATGCCGCGCGAAACGAGAAAGCGCGTCGCCCGCG
>DASYNQ010000316.1:0-11095 GCA_036008425.1 Methylocella sp.
CACTTGAAAGCTCTGGTGTCGAGCGAGTTAAACTCGAGCTTATGAGGATGACAGGAACTAACCTTTTTACATTTTGCGATGTTAACGTGAGGCGCGGTGATGCTCTCGACTGGCTGACTTGGAAAGGCTACCAGAAGGCGCGGTGGGATCGAGTCATCGCCCTGATCACTATGGTTGCCGCGATCGTCGCAGCGGCGCCAATATCAATGCCCTCGTTCAAGCTTCTGTGGCGTACTATGGGTAGCTACCTATAGTTACATAACGTTCAGCTAATTTTCAGTCTGGCCTGCTGTTCGATTCGTATTAGTTGAAGCGCTACGCAGCCGCGAGCTGGCGCAGCACAAACGGAAGAATGCCGCCGTTGTTGAAATATTCGAGTTCGTCGAACGTCGCTATGCGGCACAGCAACGGCACCATCTCCACCCTGCCGTCGGAATATTTGATGCCCGCCTCCATCGTCTGGCGCGGCCTCAGCGCGCCACCAAGTCCATGGATGGTCACCTCTTCGTCGCCTTTGAGCCCAAGCGTATTCCAGCTTGTGCCCGGTTCGAAGGTGACCGGCAGGACACCCATGCCGACGAGATTCGAACGGTGAATGCGCTCGAAGGATTCGGCGATGACCGCGCGGACCCCAAGCAATTTGGTGCCCTTGGCCGCCCAATCGCGCGAGGATCCGTTGCCATATTCGACGCCGGCGAAGACAACCAGCGGAACGCCTTCCGCCTGATATTTCATCGCCGCCTCGAAGATCGGCATTTCCTCGCCGTCCGGCCAATGCTTGGTTAGCCCACCCTCTGGTACGGTGCCATTGTCCTGTTGCAGGATGAAATTCTTGATCCTGATATTGGCGAAGGTGCCGCGCATCATGATTTCGTGGTTGCCCCGGCGCGTGCCATATTGATTGAAATCGGCCCTCGAGACTCGTCGCTCGACGAGATATTGGCCAGCGGGCGAAGCCTCCTTGATCGAGCCGGCGGGCGAAATGTGATCGGTGGTGATCTTGTCGCCGAATAGCGCCAGGATGCGCGCGTTTTCAATGTCTCGCACCGGCTCTGGCTGCATTTTTAGCGCATCGAAATAGGGCGGATTTTGAACATAGGTCGACCCGATATCCCACGCGTAGGTTTCGCCATCTGGCACCTTTACCTTGCGCCAATGCGTGTCGCCCTTGAAAACGTCGGCATACCGCGTCTTGAACACCTTCCTGGTCACGAATTCATCGATAATCCCGGCAATTTCGTCCTGGTCAGGCCAAATGTCCTTGAGAAACACCGGGTAGCCTTTCTTGTCATGGCCGAGGGGTTCGTTTGTAAGGTCCGTCGCGACCGTGCCGGCGAGCGCGTGGGCGACGACGAGGGGCGGCGAGGCGAGGTAATTCGCCTGCACATCGGGGCTGATGCGGCCCTCGAAATTCCGATTGCCGGAAAGGACCGCCGCGGCAATAATGCCATTGTCGTTGATGGTTTTCGAGATTTCCGGCGCCAAGGGACCCGAATTGCCGATACAGGTCGTGCAGCCGAAGCCGACGAGATTGAAGCCGAGCTTGTCGAGCGATTTCTGCAGCCGGGACGCGGAAAGATATTCGGCGACCACCTGACTTCCTGGCGCGAGCGAGGTCTTGACCCATGGCTTCACGCCAATGCCTTTGGCGACGGCGTTGCGGGCGAGCAATCCGGCGCCAATCAGCACGTTTGGGTTCGAGGTATTCGTGCAGGAGGTGATCGCCGCGATCACCACGTCGCCGTGCCCGAGATCGAAATTTTTGCCCTCCACCGGATAGCGTTGTCCGGCCTCGCCAACTTTTCGATACTCGGTTTCCAGCGCGGCTTTGAAGCTCGATCCAACCGAGCCGAGCGCGACGCGCCCCTCGGGACGTTTCGGGCCGGCCATCGAGGGTACGACCGAACCGAGATCGAGTTCCAGCGTGTCGGTGAAGACCGGATCGCTAGTCGCCTTCGTCCGGAACAACCCTTGCGCCTTCGCGTAAGCCTCGACGAGCGCGACGCGTGACGGCGCGCGCCCCGAAGTCGCAAGATAGGCGAGCGTCTCCGAATCGATCGGGAAGAAATTGCAAGTCGCGCCACATTCTGGCGCCATATTGGCGATCGTCGCGCGATCGGCGAGCGAAAGATGACTGAGGCCGGTGCCGTAAAATTCAACGAATTTGCCGACGACGCCCTTCCGGCGCAGCATCTGCGTGACGGTGAGAACGAGATCAGTGGCGGTCACCCCGGTGGCAAGCGCGCCGGTCAGCCGGAAGCCAATCACCTCCGGCAACAGCATGGAAAGCGGCTGGCCGAGCATGCACGCTTCGGCCTCGATGCCGCCGACGCCCCAGCCCAACACGGAGAGCCCGTTCACCATGGTCGTATGCGAATCGGTGCCGACGAGCGTATCGGGGTAGGCGACCTCGACATTCGAAGGCTTGCCGCGCGGAGCCGCGTATTTCTCCTTGGCCGTCCACACCGTCTGGGCGAGATATTCGAGATTCACCTGGTGGCAAATCCCGGTGCCCGGCGGCACGACCCGGAAATTGTCGAACGAGTCCTGGCCCCATTTCAGGAAACGATAGCGTTCGCCATTGCGGCCATATTCGAGTTCGACATTGGTCTTGAAGGCCTTGCTGCTGGCGAACGCATCCACGATGACGGAATGATCGATGACGAGGTCGACCGGCACGAGCGGATTGATCTTTTGCGGATCGCCGCCCAGCTGCGTCATGGCGTCGCGCATCGCGGCCAAATCGACGACGGCGGGGACGCCGGTGAAATCCTGCATCAGAACCCGAGCCGGACGAAACGCGATCTCGCGTTCGATCTTGCCCTTATTGCCCGACCAGGCGGCGATGCCCTCGATGTCTTGTCTCGTGACCGAGCGGCCGTCCTCGAAGCGGAGCAGGTTCTCGAGCAAGATTTTCATCGAATACGGCAGTTCCGACACGTCCGGAATCCCATGTTTCTCCGCCGCCTTGAACGAGAAATAATGATAGGTCTTGCCGCCCACCGTGAGCTTCTTGCGGCATTTGAAACTGTCGAGCGAGGTCATCGGAATTTTCCCAAGAAAGCCGATCAGAAAAATGGGAGGCTCGTCCGCTTATAGATAATTTCTCCGGCGCGAGCTACACGGATGATAGATGAAAGCGCTATTTCGGCGGCTCGGGCCGCCTGCGGTTTAATCATCATGCGGCTTTCTGCCTCACAGCTCACCGTCGAACGCGGCGGCCGGACCGTCTTTTCAAACCTGTCGTTCGAGCTCGATGCGGGCGGGAGCCTGACCGTCGTGGGGCCTAACGGCGCCGGCAAATCGACTCTTTTGCGGGCTCTCGCCGGGTTGTTGCCGCTTGCCGGGGGCACGATCTCCCGCACGCCCTTATCCGGAGGGACACTTGCCGAACAGGCCCATTACATCGGCCACGTCGATGCTCTCAAAGGCCTTCTCACCGTCGCTGAGAATTTGGTGTTCCTTGCCGCGATGCTCGATGCCGGACATGGCGGCATGCCGGTCGAAACCGCACTCGCCGAGTTAGGCCTTTCGCATGCCGCAAATCTTCCGGTGATCTATCTCTCGGCCGGACAAAAACGGCGTGCCGCGCTCGCCAAACTCCTTGTCGTGAAGCGTCCGGTGTGGCTTCTGGACGAGCCCTCGACCGCCCTCGACGCCGCCTCCCAGGCGCGCATAGCGGAAATTATGGCGGCGCATTTGGCGCAAGGCGGCATGATCGTCGCCGCCACCCATGCCAAGCTCGGTCTCCCGGGCCAGGAACTGCGGCTTGGGGCGTTTGCATGAAAAATGTTGAGGACGCGCCGGAAAGCCCCGCGTTGGGATCGAGTCTTTATGCACTCTTCGTTCGCGAAATGCGGACCGGTCGGCGGATCGGCGGCGGCACCAGCCTCGGCGTGGTATTTTTTCTTATCCTCGTCACCTTGAGCGCTTTCGCGGTCGGCCCGGATCTCGCGCTTCTCGGCAAGATCGCTCCCGCAATTCTTTGGATCTCCGGCCTGCTCGCGACCTTGCTTGGGCTCGACAGGCTGTTTCAGGCCGATCACGAGGATGGTTCGCTCGATCTCCTTTTGACCAGCGGCACGCCGCTGGAATTGATCGTTCTTGTGAAATGTCTCGCGCACTGGATCCTCACCGGTCTGCCGCTTGCCGCCGCCGCACCCTTTTTTGGCCTCATGCTCGACCTGCCGACGAACCAGATTTGGAGCGTCACTCTTTCGCTTGTTGCGGGCACCCCCGCCCTGACCTTGATCGGCGCGATCGGCGCGGCGCTGACTGTCAGCCTGCGGCGCGGCGGACTCTTGTTCGCGGTGTTGATTTTGCCGCTTTGCGTGCCGGTTCTGATTTTCGGCGTCGCGGCGGCCGGAGCGGGGGCGGATTCGATGGTGCCCTTCGCAACCCCCTTTCTGATCCTTTGCGCCCTGACCCTGATCGCGATCGCCGGCGCGCCTTTCGCGGCGGCTTTTGCTTTGCGGCAGACAAGCACGTAAGTAGCGTCGCGCCGGGGCGTGAAAATCCGGCGCCGGTTAGCAAAATTTCGAGAATTAAACGGTCATTCCCTCATGCCGGCCGATATGATAGGGGAAGACCGATCGAAACATTCTGCCGTATTCGTTCGAGAACTCTGCGCTAGAAGGCGTCCATGAAAACTTTTCTGCTGACCATTTGCATTTTCGGAGCGCTCTTGATCGCAAGCGGCGCTCCATCCCCGGCGGGCGATCTCGCCCGCGCGGGAGAGATTAAGTTAAGGATAGCCGATGATTGCGAGACGAATTGCCGGACGAATGCAAATGCCTGTAGGGCGCAATGCGCGGATCCCGAGGAACAGGAACAGTGCATAGTTAATTGTGGTAAATCAGAGTGCAGTGCTGATTGCGATAAGTTCGAGCGCAATTGTAACCAGCACTGTCCAAGCTCCAAAGGCTGACTAAGCCGTGGCGGCGTTGCGCTTCGGAAAATTTGGCGAATAATTTACTGGCACGCCACGAACGTAAAAGTGGCGCGTCGCATAATGGCAACCGGCATCAGCCGGGGCGCGGATCGATCCTGTAGACGCCGCCGGCGCGGCTCATTTTGTCGAATCACTTATTGCGGGATTACTTGGAAAACAGCGCCAGCGCCTCGGCGGAAAGGACCCCGCCAGTGATCGCGACGGTGGCAAAGGGAGCGGCGTCGGCCACCGCCCGGCTGGTCAGCATGATCTGCCCTAGCTTCGTTGCGAGCTCATCGATCGAGGCGGCGAAGACCACCCGGCCGATGCCACACCAAAGAATAGCGCTCATGCACATGGGGCAAGGTTCGCCTGAGGTGTAGAGGGTCGTGCCCTGGAGCTCGGCGGCGGGCCGCACCGCGATGAAGCGGCGGATCGCCACCATTTCCCCGTGCGCCGTCGGATCGTTGGTAGTTCTGGGCAAATTGCGACCCTTCGACAGCACATCGTCGTCGCGAACGATGACTGCGCCGAAGGGAAAGTCCGCCCGCGCGGCCTCGGCGATGGCCATCCGCATGAAGTGTTCGTCGGCGGGAAGGGGCGCCATCTGCGTCGCACCTGCCCAGGCCCTGGCGCGGCGCGCCGAGGGCGGCCCCGGCGAGGCCCCCGCCCAGCAACATCGCCAATGTCTGGCGCCGGTCATTGCCGGGTACTTGGTTCAGACCGCGGCAGCGCGCGCTCGTTCGAATCCCCGTCCTGTCCCACCTCACACCAGATCATCGTCTTTGAGCGAGACGAAAATCAGCACACCGAGCATCGTCATGAGAATGCGGAAGGCGCTTGGCACGGCATCCAAATCTCGGGCCTGCCACATGCCGAACCATTCGCCGCCAACGGCCACGAAGCCGCCCTCAAAGAGCAGGAACCCGAGCGTCAGCCCAGCCACCGCCTTGCTCTTGGCGGCCTGGAACGGCTGCGCCTTGGCCTGCAACTGCCGAGCCATCGCTATCGCGCCGAGCGCGCAAAGCGCCGCGGTGACGATCTCCGTCGCGATGATCAGGATATAGCCGGCATGGTGGAGGACGGGCGACGTTACCGCGCGCCAACGGATGTGAGATGCGGCGGGGACCGCGTCCATGTCGAGCACCTCTGTGACAAAGGCGAAGTTCGTCCAATAGTCCGATATATTGCCGAAGGCGACCAGAGCCACATAGAATCCGATGGCGGCGGCGCAGAAAATTTTGGCGAGTCGGATGGCAAGCACGCAGGAGCCCCGGGCGCGGACGTAGCTGCTCACTAGCACGATCTGGACAAGTTTGTCCTAGTTTTTCTTTCGGCCGCGGCCTACCTCGCCTGCGGCGTGCAGACGACGGCATCGTTCAAAACATAACAAATCGACATCATCCCGGTGCGCAGATCGACCCTGAAGACGCCGCCCTCGCGCTCATGGCGGGAGGCGACAAGGGAATATTCGCTTGGCGCCTGCGGACCCGCGCCTTCGCCCGGCGGATAACAGAGCGTGACGCCAACCGAGGCTTCCTTCAAGCCATATTGGCAAGCGCCGATCTCACCAGTCGCCCGGTCGAGGCGATAGACCCGGTTGAGATCGGTTTCCGGCGCGGCGAGAAATTCATAGTTCGCCGCCAAAGCGCCCTGCGCGGCGGCGAGCACGGCCATCCCTGCAACGAGCAAAAGCCCCCTGCGCAACGAGAAGACACGCAAAACCCAGATCATGCCAGCCCCCAAAGACGTGCTCGGGATGGCCTCTTTATACGCGAGAGTCACGATTAAGCGAGAGGGGGCGATCTTGACCATTCCGCGCTTGCATCCTAAGCCTTGCGCGATGCAGCAGCACTCCCGCGCGCCCCTCCTCGTCTTCGATCTCGACGGCACGCTCGCCGATACGGCGGGTGACCTTGTCGCGACCTTGAATATCATTCTCGCCCGCGAAGGCCTGGCCGGAATCGCGGTGCAGGATGCCCGCGCGATGGTCGGCGGCGGCGCCAGAGCCTTGATCCAACGCGGACTCTCGGCCCATGGCATGAAAGTGAGCGAAACCCGTGTCGACGAGATGCTTGCCGATTTCCTGGTCTATTACGAGGCCCATGTCGCGGATGAGACGGTCTTGTTTCCGGGCGTCGCCCGCGCGCTCGACCGCTTCGAGGCGGCGGGATTTGCCTTTGCCGTCTGCACCAACAAGGTCGAATATCCCTCCATTCTGCTGTTGAGCGCGCTCGGCGTCGCCGGCCGTTTCCGGGCGATCTGCGGCAAGGATACTTTTGCGGTCAGCAAGCCCGATGGCGAAGCATTGTTGCAGACCATCGCACGGGCGGGCGGCGATCGCGGCCGGGCCGTGATGGTCGGCGATTCCAAAATGGATATCGATACCGCGCGCACTGCCGGGATCCCTATCGTGGCGGTCAATTTCGGCTATACGAGCGAGCCCGTCGACATTTTTAAGCCCGACCGGGTGATCGGCCATTACGACGAATTGTGGGGCGCGGTCGCGGCGCTCGGCGTGGCATAGCGACGAATCCGCCTTGACTTGAAACGGCTTGCTTTCATAAAGGGCTGTGCGCCGGCACGCATGGCGGGGCGCGTAGCTCAGCGGGAGAGCACTCCCTTCACACGGGAGGGGTCACAGGTTCGATCCCTGTCGCGCCCACCAACTTAACAGATTGGGAAATAAAGACTTACCTCTAGCGCGCCGGGCGGGATCTGCGCTCGGTTCGTCGCGCGGGGAAGCAAGGGGGAAGCATGCGGGACAGTTTCGGTAGTCCTTTGGCTGAGCGCCGAGCTCCCCCGGCCATTCGGCGATGCCTTTCCGGTCCAGTATTTGCGCGGGGATGGCGGCTGCAGCGCCCCGATATGCGCTGGCCTCAAATTGTCTGATTGTAGGCGCCGACTTCCGGGTTCTCGCGCAAGATTTTATCGACCGCCGCGAACATCTCCCGCATTCTTGCCTCCGAGACCGGGCTCTCGACGACAACCACAAGTTCGGGCTTGTTCGAGGAGGCGCGAACAAGCCCCCAGGTGCCGTCCATAACGGTTACGCGCACGCCATTGACGGTGACGAGATCACGAATTTTTTGGCCCGTAAGGAGTTCGCCCTTTGCCTGCATCGCGTTGAGACGGTTGGTTACCTTATCGACAACGCCATATTTTTTTTCGTCGTCGCAATGCGGCGCCATGGTCGGCGAACCCCAGGTCTTGGGCAATTCCGCGTAAAGCTCGGCCAGCGATTTTTGGGGGTTGCGGTCGAGCATTTCGACGATCCGGATGGCGGCGAGAATGCCATCGTCATAGCCGCGTCCGATCGGCGCATTGAAAAAGAAATGCCCGGATTTTTCAAAGCCCGCGAGCGCCTTGAGATCGGTCACGCGTCGTTTCATGTGGGAATGCCCGGTCTTCCAGTAATCTGCCTTGACCCCTTGCGCGAGAAGTTGCGGATCGGTCGCGAAAAGGCCGGTCGATTTGGCATCGACGACGAATGTGGACCCGGGGTGGAGTTTTGAGAGATCCCGCGCGAGCATGACGCCTATTTTATCGGCGAAAATTTCCTCGCAGCGATTATCGACGACGCCGCAGCGGTCGCCGTCGCCATCGAAACCAAGGCCCACATCGGCGCCAGCCTCCCGCACCTTGGCCGCCATCGCATGTAGCATGTGAAGATCCTCGGGGTTCGGATTATAGTGCGGAAATGTGAAATCGAGTTCGGTATCGAGCGGGACCACCGCGCAGCCGAGCATCTCCAATACCTTTGGCGCGAAGGCCCCGGCGGTGCCATTGCCGCAGGCCGCGACAACTTTCAGCTTGCGCGCGATTTTCGGCCGGTTGGTCAAGTCGGCAATATAGCGGGCCGGGAAATCCTCGACGAAACGATAGGCGCCGCCATCCGCGTAGCGGAATTTTCCTTGAAGAACGATCTCCTTCAAGCGGTCCATTTCGTCGGGACCGAAGGTCAGCGGCCGTTGCGCGCCCATTTTCACGCCGGTCCAGCCGTTGTCGTTATGCGAGGCGGTCACCATGGCGACCGCCGCGACATCAAGTTCGAATTGCGCGAAATAGGCCATCGGCGTAAGCGCAAGGCCAATATCGTGAACTTTCATGCCCGCGGCCATGAGGCCGACCGTCAGCGCATGTTTAATCGAAGCCGAGTAGGCGCGAAAATCGTGGCCGGTCACGACTTCGGGCGTAACGCCCATGTCATGGATGAGGGTGCCAAGGCCTAGCCCCAAGGCCTGCACGCCCATGAGATTGATCTCCTTTTCGAAAAGCCACCGCGCGTCATATTCGCGAAAGCCGGTCGGCTTTACCATGGGGGAGCTTTCGTAGGCGTATGTATTGATCTCTAATCGCGCCACCGGCTTGGGAAACATGGATTGTCCTTGCGTAAAGATGCCGATCGCCAAAACGCCATCGCCCGCGCCGGTCTTTCAAAAACCACGCCAAATATAATTCGGCGCGGGACACGGATCTCGCGACTCGTCTATTGCTGTTTGGCGATGATCTTATCTTTGATGCCGGCGTAGACGGCGGGGGGAATGATATTCTTTTGCACCAGTTCGTCCTTGCCCTTGTAGGGACGATTCTTGATGATGTTGGCGGCGCGGACATCGCCGACCCCTTTCAGGGCGCGCAGCTCCGCCTCGGTTGCGGTATTGATATCGAGGAGTTGCGTGGCAGCAGGTTTCTCCGCTGGCTTAGGCTTGTTGGGCTTGGTTATTGGCGCTGGACTGGCCTTGCCCGGAACAGCGGGTTGAACCGCTTGCGCGAAACAGGGCGTCGCAAAAGCGGCGGCCGCGCATAGGCAAAGTGCAAGGATTGTCTTCCTGGGGTTTCTCATGGCGTTTCCTTTATGGCGGGGCCGGGCTGAACCGGCTCACCCGGCAAGAGGGTCCGTCAAACCGCCGGGCATCAACCGGCGGCCGCCTTCCCTTAAGGCAGTGAACATGAAGCTGGCATGAATAAGTTTTGTTCGGCACCCTTGTCCCGGCCACGGGGAAACTTCGTGCCTCGCACCGTCGCAATCCCGCCCACATCGGCTCAACTCAGCAGAGGATTCTACCCATCGCTGGATGAAAGATGGGGTCACGTCACCGGAGCCTGCATTCAAATCCGAAAAATTGTCATTGAGTCAAGATCGACATGCGGACAACGAGGGCCGCCATTCACGTTTTCGCGGCGCTGGGTCAGAGGACGCGTCGCCCGGCAACTCGGAGTGGCACGCAATACGAGGAATTAGGCATTTATCTTTGCCGTCGCAGGAATTTGCAAGCCTGATCTTATTTGATATGCTCCCTAAGTGTACGCGTTAACGGAAGAGCTAAAACGCTCTCCAGCGCGATAGGGGAGGACCAGGAGCTTCCGGCGCACCGGGCAGGACATAAGAAATCGTTAACGAATACGCTCTTGGGTTTCGGGAACGTTCACCTGAAAACGCGCCATGACTTTATCCACGAGCCGAGCCGGGAGGAGGCGGGCGAGGCGCGCCACCAGATAGAGGGACCTTGGAAAGGCAATAATCGCCCTGCCCCGTTCGAGACCGCGTTGAATGAGGATGGCGGCGTCGGTGCCGGTGATTTCGAGCGGCTTCATGCCGTCGATACTGTCGTTCAATGGGGTCTTCACAAAGCCGGGGATGATAAGACTGACGCGAACGCCTCGCGCCTCGATGCGGCCACGCAAGGATTCGCTATAAGCGTGGACCGCCGCCTTGGTCGCGCAATAGGACGGCGCGTAGGGCAAGCCGCGCAAGCCCGCGATCGAGCCAACGAAGGCCATTTGGCCCGCCCCGCGCGCGCACATCGGCGCGATCAACGGTTCGATCGTGTTCAAGACGCCAATAAGATTGATCCCGACAATGGCGCGAACCGCGCGCGGGTCTTCGGCGATGTCTCCCGGCGCCAAGCCGGTCGTGATGCCCGCGTTGGCGATGACGAGGTCGAAGGGCCGGCCCATGTCGGCGGTTTCGATCCACTGCGCCATCGCGTCTTGATCGCGCACATCCAATTGGCCGATGCCGACTTCGGCGCCTTGCGCGCGGGCGGCGGCGGCGGTGTCCTCCAGCCGTTCGCGGTCGCGACCGATGAGAGACAGGGATACGCCGCCGCGCGCGTAAACGAAGGCGAGCGCGCGGCCAATACCGCTCGATGCGCCAGTAAT
>DASYNQ010000317.1:0-6026 GCA_036008425.1 Methylocella sp.
GGCGCCACCAGATCGCTCACGGCGGACCGCGCAAGCCACGTCGATTCCAGCTTGCAATTGTGACAACAGGCTAAGTTGAGCTTGGCGTCGCCGGTCTCCCTCGGCCGAAACGTTTTCACACGCCCAAGACCCAAAACAGACGTTTGCCTTCCCCGACCCGGTGTGGTTTCTCACCGTCGATGGGAAGGCAAAGGACTCGTGCCCTGAAAGGCCACGTTGATAGCGGTTGCGCTGCGGTCAAACGCGACGGTCGGCCCCAATCCGATGGTGGGTCGGCCTACGCGTTCCGGCCTGCTGCGCTACAGGATCTCCCGCTCCTCCAGCACTGGTTGCGGACGCCCGAGGTCGTGCGATGGTGGGGCAACGCTGAGGAGCAGGCCGTGCTGCTTCGGGAAGATATGGACGAGCCGCGCATGGTCATGCGGATCGTCTCTTTTCAAGGCCGTCCCTTCGCGTATGCGCAGGACTACGCCCTCCACGTCTGGCCGCAGCCGCATTTTGCTCGTCTGCCGTCAGGATCGCGAGCGATCGACTCATTCATTGGCGAACCGGACATGATTTGCCGGGGCCACGGCTCCGCTTACCTGAAGCTGCTGGCCGAACGGCTCAGGGTTGAGGGCGCACCAGTCGTGGCCATCGATCCTGACGTGGACAACCTCCGCGCCCGCCGGGCCTATGAGAAGGCAGGCTTTCGCGGCGACACCGTCGTCGAGAGCGGCGATGGGCTTGCGATCCTGATGATATTCGACGGCTAACCCGCAAGAGTTCGCATCTTTCATAGAAACGAGTTTAGCGGGCGAAAGCCGGCCTCGGCGTGATCATCAACAACCGCTATTGGCGCAATGCGCACCGCACGAACCGATCCCTTCCCGGATCATGATCGGAGTGAAGCGTATGTTTTCGCATGATTTTTCGAAAAACCGGAGCCCGCTTCCGGAACCTCGGTCTTCTCGGAGCCCGAATTTCAGCTCCGCGGGGCCGAAGGCGGACCGGCCAATCAGAACGCATTCAATCGCATCTGCGGGGCAAAGCATTGAGTTTTCACTCAATCCTGCCGAAGGTTTCGTCGAACGCATAGCCCGCGCCGCGCACCGTGCGGATGGGATCCTTTTCCGTCTCCTTCGACAATGCCTTGCGCAAACGGCCGATATGAACGTCGACTGTGCGCTCGTCGATTTCCGCCGAAAGTCCCCAGACGCTGTCGAGCAATTGCGCGCGCGAAAAGACTCGGCCCGGTTTCCCCAACAAATGTTCGAGCAGGCGGAACTCGGTTGGCCCCATATGCACCTCGCGGCCGGCGCGGCGGACCCGCCAGTTTTGCCTGTCGAGATCGAGATCGCCTGCCGAAAGCATGCCGCTCGCGTGATCCGGACGCGCCCGGCGCAGCAAGGCGTGAACGCGGGCCATAAGCTCGGGAACCGAAAACGGTTTGACAACGTAATCGTCGGCCCCGATGGCGAGCCCGCGCACCCGCTCGCTTTCCTCGCCGCGCGCGGTCAGCATGATCACGGGCAGGGTTCTTGTCGTCTCCCGCGCGCGCATCCGGCGGCAGATTTCAAGTCCGGAAACGCCGGGCAGCATCCAATCAAGAATGACGAGGTCGGGGATCGATTCGCTGAGCCTGATTTCGGCTTCGTCGCCGCGCTCGATCCGGTCCACGGTGAAGCCCTCTGCCTCGAGATTATAAGCAAGAAGCATGCTCAAGGCCGCTTCGTCCTCGACAACCAGAATGCGCGCCGCCGCCGCAGAGGCTGCCGCCGCGCGCGCCGGGTTGAAACGGCTTTCATTCACATCTTGTATTTCTTTTTGCATTTCTTTTGCCATGTTCAAACCACCGTCGTGGGTGCCTCAGATAAGGTGGTCCGGCCCTTCGGCCGGTCCATCGGCAGGGTTTCACCGGTAACAACATAAACCACAGTCTCGGCGATATTCGTTGCGTGGTCGCCGATCCTCTCGATGTTTTTCGAAACGAATAGGAGATGCGTGCAAAACGAGATGTTGCGAGGATCTTCCATCATGAAGGTGAGGAGGTCGCGGAAAACCGAGTCTTCGAGCGCATCGAGATCGGCGTCATGGGTCCACACCCCCCGCGCGCGCGCGGCATCGCGCTGGGCATAAGCATCGAGCACGTCCTTCAAAAGAATCGCCGCCGATTCATGCATCGACCTCAAGCCAATGGTGGCGCGCGGTATATTCATCTCCGAGTGGACCTTGATCGCGCGCTTGGCGATATTTTTGGCGAGGTCCCCAACTCGTTCGAGATCGCCGGAAATGCGGATGGTGGCGATGATCTCGCGGAGATCCACCGCCATCGGCTGGCGCCGCGCGATGGTCAGGATCGCCTGTTCCTCGATATCGCGCTGCAATAGGTCGAGGCGCGGATCGCTATCGACGGTCGTCTGGGCGAGCCTGGTGTCGAAACCGACCAGCGCATCCATGGCATCGGACAGCATTTTTTCGGCTATGCCGCCCATTTCCGCGATTTTCCGGCCTAGGATTTCGAGTTCCTTGTCGTAAGCCTTGACGATGTGATCGGACATGTACCTGTTCCTCGTTACCGCCGCGATCAGCCGAACCGGCCAGTAATATAATTTTGTGTCTGCTTCTTTTCCGGTGATGTGAAGATTTGCGACGTGACGCCAAACTCGATGAGTTCGCCAAGATACATGAACGCGGTAAGTTCCGAGACGCGCGCCGCCTGCTGCAAGTTGTGAGTCACAATCGCGATGGTGTAGTTTTCCTTTAGTTCGTCGATCGTTTCCTCGATCTTCGCGGTCGAGATAGGGTCGAGCGCGGAGCAAGGTTCATCCAAAAGAATAACTTCCGGCTGGAGGGCCACGGTGCGCGCGATGCAAAGGCGCTGCTGCTGGCCGCCCGAAAGCGACAGGCCCGAAGCGTTCAATTTGTCCTTCACCTCCCCCCAAAGTGCGGCTTGCATCAACGCGGTCTCGACGCGATCGCGAAGCTCGGCCTTCGGGAGCTTTTGGTAGAGTTTGATGCCGAACGCGACATTGTCGTGGATCGACATCGGAAAAGGAGTCGGTTTTTGAAACACCATGCCGACACGGGCACGTAAAAGATTGAGGTCCTGCTCCGGCCGCAGGATGTTCACGCCGTCGAGAATCACTTCTCCCTCGGCCCTCTGATTGGGATAGAGATCGTACATCCGGTTCAACACACGCAGAAGCGTCGATTTCCCGCACCCGGACGGTCCAATAAAAGCCGTCACCTTATGCGCGCAAAGGGGAAGGCTGATGCTCTTCAAGGCGAGCGAGTCGCCATAGTAAAATTTGAGGTCGCGAACCGAGACCTTCTGCTCGAGATTCGAGACCTCGACCCCGGCCATTGTCCCGGCTTCCTCCGCGACCCGGCCTTGCGCGATGTTCTGGACGTCTTCCATGCCGGTCATTTCCCGGGCTTCCCCATTTGGAGCACGCGCGCGGTAATGGAAAGCACTAGAACGGTCAAGGTTACGAGGAGGGCTCCGGTCCAAGCAAGCTGCTGCCATTCCTTGTAGGGACTGAGCGCGAACTGAAAGATGACGGCGGGCAGGCTCGACATGGGCTCGTTCAAATTCGTGCTGAAAAACTGATTGTTCAGCGCGGTAAAGAGCAGGGGCGCGGTTTCGCCGCTGATCCGGGCGATGGCGAGAAGAACTCCGGTGATAAGCCCGGCGCGGGCGGCGCGATAGGCGACCTTGCCGATGACAATGGCGCGCGGCAGACCGAGCGCGCTCGCCGCTTCCCGTAAAGGATCGGGCACTAGAAGCAGCATGTCCTCGGTCGTGCGCACGACGACCGGAACGACGATGACGGCAAGCGACACCGCCCCGGCGAGGGCGGAGAAATGGCCCATCTTCACGACCATGACCACGTAAACAAAGAGACCGATCACGATCGAGGGAGCACTCAACAAAATATCGTTGATGAACCGCACGACAATCGTGAGCTTGGAATGGCGGCCGTATTCGGCCATGTAAGTGCCCGCCAGCATCCCTAGCGGGGTGCCAATGGCGACGCCGAGAACGGTCATGATCAGGCTTCCGACGATGGCGTTCTTCAATCCGCCCTCGGAGCCCGGCGGCGGCGTCATTTGTGTGAAGACAGCAGGCGAAATACCGCGAAAACCTTCGAACAAGAGCGTGCCGAGGATGAGCGCCAGCCAGCCGAGGCCAATAGCCACGGAAGCGTAACAAAGACCGATGTAGAACTTGCTTCGGCGGCGGCGCGTGTCATAGATGGTCATGGCCTATAGTCCCTCCCGCTGGTGCAGCCGCATCAACAAATACCGCGACATCGCGAGAATAAAAAAGGTGATGACGAAAAGGATCAGGCCGAGTGCGATCAGCGCTGAGGTGTAAAGATCGCCGACTGCTTCGGTGAATTCATTCGCGATCGTCGCCGAGATGGTCGTGCCTGGCGAAAGCAGAGAAGGGGAGATTTTATGGGCGTTGCCGATCACGAACGTCACCGCCATCGTCTCGCCGAGCGCCCGGCCAAGGCCCAGCATGACGCCGCCGATAATGCCGACGCGCGTGTAGGGGATCACGACGGAGCTAACCACTTCCCAGGTCGTGCAGCCGACGGCATAGGCAGATTCCTTCAGGACGGCGGGAACCGTTTCGAAGACATCGCGGGAAATCGAAGCGACGATCGGAAGCACCATGATCGCAAGAATAACGCCAGCGGTCAGCACTCCAATGCCATAGGGCGGCCCCGCGAACAGCGCCGAGAGAACTGGCACATTGGCGAAAAGCGAGATGAGACCCGGTTCAACATGCTCTTGCAGGAAAGGCGCGAGCACGAAAAGGCCCCAGATCCCGTATATGATCGAAGGAATCCCGGCGAGAAGCTCGATCGCGATCCCGACCGGCCGGCGCAGCGCGTAGGGGCAAAGTTCGGTCAGAAAAATCGCGATGCCGAGCGCGGAGGGCACCGCGATGGCCATGGCTATGATGGAGGTGACGATCGTGCCATAGACCGGCGCCATCGCGCCGAACTTCTCGGTGACGGGATTCCACACTTCAGTCGTAAGAAAGTTGAAGCCGAACGCCTTGATGGCCGGAATGGAACCCGCGACCAGGGAGGCGATGACCCCGCCAAGCAGTAACAGAACCGCCCAAGCCGCGGCCAAAGTCAACAGATGAAACGCATTGTCGCGAAGCTTGAAACCAACGAGAGCCTTGGCTAGCCGGGCCTCGGCCGATCCCAGTTCGTTGTCAATCGCCAAATTGTTGGCCACCGCGTTTTCCTTGTAGCTTTGCGTCATCCACGGGCCATACCCGCCCGCGACTCCGACCGCACAAGGATGCGAACGGCCGGGATGGCGCGGAAGGAGAGGCGCCCCTCCTCTCCAACCAAGATTCAGTTCAAAAGCGGCTTGCCGTCCGCGCCCTTGATCTCGGCGGCCCAGGTTTTCTTGATCAAGGCGACGACCGCTGCGGGCAGCGGCACATAATCGAGCTCCTCGGCCATCTTGCCGCCCTTTTCATAGGCCCAGCTGAAGAATCTCAAGGCCTCGGCCGCGGCGGCGGGATCTTCCGGCGTTGCGTGCATCAGGATGAACGTGGCGCCCGCGATCGGCCACGACTTGGCGCCGGGCTGGTCGGTCAGAATCTGATAAAAGCCCGGCGCATTGGCCCAATCGGCGTTGGCCGCCGCCGCTTGGAAGCTTTGCGCGTTCGGGGCAACGCGCTTGCCGTCCTTGTTGATCACGTCGGCAAATGTCATCTTGTTCTGTTTGGCATAGGCATACTCGACGTAGCCGATCGCGCCTTTCGTCTGAAGGACGTTATTGGCGACGCCTTCGTTTCCCTTCGCGCCGATGCCCGCCGGCCATTCGACGGCCGTATTGGCACCGACCTTGGACTTCCAATCGGGGCTCACCTTGGAAAGATAATCGGTCCAGATAAATGTCGTCCCGGACCCATCGGAACGGTGAACGACCACGATCGCCTGCGACGGCAATTTGGCTTTCGGGTTCAACTTCTTGATGGCGGGATCGTCCCAGCTCTTGATTTCGCCGAG
>DASYNQ010000318.1:0-2136 GCA_036008425.1 Methylocella sp.
GGGCGACGATGGGACGATCATCGAACGAAAAGTGTACGATTATCCAGGTCCAGGCGTTTCGCTGGCGATGTATAACCTCGACGAGTCGATCCGCGATTTTGCCCGTGCTTCGATGAATTTCGGGCTCATGCGCGAATATCCCGTCTATCTCTCGACGAAGAATACGATTTTGAAATCCTATGATGGGCGCTTCAAGGATCTATTTCAGGAAATTTACGAAACCGAATTCAAAGACGCGTTCGGCGAGGCTGGAATTACCTACGAACATCGTCTTATCGACGACATGGTCGCCTCTTCGCTCAAATGGTCCGGCGGCTATGTTTGGGCCTGCAAGAACTATGACGGCGATGTCCAGTCCGACATCGTCGCGCAGGGATTCGGATCGCTCGGCCTCATGACTTCGGTGCTGATGACCCCGGATGGCAAAACGGTCGAAGCCGAGGCCGCGCATGGCACGGTGACCCGGCATTACCGCGAACATCAAATAGGCAAGGAGACATCGACCAATTCGATCGCCTCGATCTTTGCCTGGACACGTGCACTGGCGCACCGCGCCAAGCTCGACGGCAATGCCGAACTGGCGAATTTCGCGCCGGCTCTCGAAACGACTTGCGTCGCCACAGTGGAGGCCGGCTACATGACCAAGGACCTTGCCCTTCTTGTCGGCGCCGACCAGCGTTGGCTCTCAACGACTGGTTTCCTCGACAAGGTCGGTGAAAATTTGCGTGCCCGCATGAGCGACGGATAGGGAAAAAGCGCGCCGGCGGCCGCCGGCTTCAGGCGGGCCGCGGCAAGCTTCGCCGGTAACCAAAAAGCCGCTGGCCGCAGCCGATCTCGTCCTTTGGACCCAACAATAGGGGAACGCAATGGCCAACAATGACGATGAGACGATGAAAATTGCGTTCGCAATAGGGGCAGTTCTTTTGATAATATGGGTGATAAGAATGGTAATTATCGCCTTTAAATAATACCGCCGTGCTGTAGAACTTATTCACGAAAATGGTCGCAAGCGTTCAATTGAAACTGCGCCCATGTCCTGTGGATTGAGATTTCCGCAATCTTCCCAACGTCGGGAAAGATTCCTTTTGCGTCCCTTGAGGTGTGCGGGAGTGCTCGTCATCCGGCGCGCCGATGTCACCCGCTTTGCGGAGCAGGCGATGGTTCGCTCTTGCCAATGCTCGTCCAAAGTGGCAATCTCCGTCTCGAAATCGGGTCCTCGGGTGGATGCCGGTTTAACAAGGGAGGTAGAAAATGGCAAAGGAAGCTTGGGTACTCGTGGGAATCTTTTGTCTGGTTGTCGTAACGATGATAGGATTCGCGGTTGTCGGCCTGCCAACGCAGCACGGCACGCCGGGATCGGCGTACCCACCCACCATAAACGGACAGTAACATAAACGGACAGTGACGTGACGTCCGCCGCATGAGCACCGCGGAGGTCGAGCGCTGGCTGGCGCCGGTTTTGAATTACGATCCGGCAAACGTGGACGAGGCCGCGGCGGCGGAGTGGTGTGGCCGTCGTCGTCTCGCCCAGCGGGCATGCGGGGTTTAGCTCGGATCTGCAGCGCGTGAAGAAAGCCGCGCCGGAAAAACTAAGTGAAAAAACGCCTGTCGCGCCGCTTGACGCGCTTTGCCGGCGATGGCTGCCTCAAAATCGAAATGAGCAACGATTCCGCCGGGCGCGCGCCACTCGGCCAAACGCGCTCGGCGGCAAGGGTTTTTTCGCTGGTTCCAGCGCCGGAGGACGGGCGTGCGGCGATCATCTCCACCCTCATCGAGACCGCCAATCTCAACGATGTCGCGGGAGTCCTTAGCAGTTCCCGTTCGCGCGAGGCGTTCGAAAACGGTCATTCCCGTCGGATCGCTCTTTACATCTCGCGCGTCAGGTCCCTCGCACTAGAATGGCATGCGGGCGGGCGTCGCTCGCAAGCAAACCCACGCCGAGGTCGGGAATCACGGCGGAGTTTCATCCCCGCTTGGCGCCGAACTCATGAACGTCGGTCCGGACTTTCAGGCGTTCGTCACGCGGTCGACGCACCTGCCGAGCCTGCCGGAGCGCGGCAGTTGGCTCGTTCTATTTGGTTTTCTTCGCGCCCGCTTCCACGGAGCAGTTCCCTTGGTCGTTAGGATGCGAATTCT
>DASYNQ010000319.1:0-12140 GCA_036008425.1 Methylocella sp.
TATGATTTGATCATGGCGACAGCCAATCACTTGCAGGCGAGGGCGGAAAAACAGTATTATGCTGGGTTTTCTGGCGATCTAGATCTCTTCTTGGATTTGGATTTGAGCTCCCTTGCCTCGCCATGGGAGAAGTTCCTCGAAGATCTTGCTAGGATTCGAACTGAATTTTGGTGGGCTTCCGAGGTGGCCTTTTGTTCAATCCAGCTCCAAATTCTTGAGAATTTTGCCAAGGACGATGTGCGGCTTTATCGACGCGCGGAGACCAGCGAAAAATGGCGTGACGCCGCGACGGCCAATCTCAAGCGTTGCATCACCGAACTGCAAAAAAGAATTGCCGAACTTTCTTCCGTTTAGGGGCAACGCCAAAGCATAGCTTCGGCAAATCGGAAAAAGCCCCTAACCAGGTCATCCGTGACACGCCGTTTCCTTATTCTCAGGCGTGGTCAATGAGGCCGGCAAATTACGAATGGTTGGCCGTCCATTTAGGAAACTGGGGAAATTTATTCACGCAGGCGGAACCAACTCAGTCGGCCGACGTCGAGAGACCAATGAACCGATCATGCCAAGAGTCACTTACTTTCACGAAATGACGTCGAAGATGTCCCCGTCATAGTTCAAATCTTCCGGGGCCACTTCGGCGACTGGCGCCGTGCCGATAATGCAACTAATTTCGTTGGACAGTTCGGCTTGCGCCTTTTGAATCGAGCGGATCAGTTCGCCTTCCTTCTTCCAAGTCGCTTCGTGCCACTTCCGCTCCTTGACCTGCTGCTCCAATAGTTCATCAGCATGCGCATCGATGCGGCTAAAGAGCTGAGTGCAGCGTTCCGACGTAATGAACGCATAGAGGGCCGCTGTCTTGCTCTCTCGATCGGCGCTGCTTAGGCGCAAGGTACAGGCCTGCCGCAAGTGGCGACGGATGAGGGTGACAACCAACACGACTCGGGCAGGGTTGGCGAGCAACACACCATCCTGCATGTGCAATAGCGCCGGTCATGCGCGCCGATTTCTTCCCCAAGGCAGGCTGTTCGCGGCGCGCTCGCGCATCGCTGAGGCTTTCGATAGGGGCCGGCTTCTTCATCCCGCCAACATTAGCATGAGCGTCAACGGCGAGAAGTTCGCCCTGGGTCTTGATCATCTCCGGCGCTTATGCGAATTTTGGGAGCCATGCGCTTCAGCAGCCACATGATGGCTCTATAAATGGAAAAACCGTAAGCTCTTTTGTCGGGTCGCAGCGATGAGTGCATCAACATCGAGAAGGGGCGACGACGGAAGTGTTTAGGGGGTAAGAGCCTTCCGAAGGGATTTTAGCAATTCCTCGGCATCCTCAATTTTCTTCAGCACGCTGGCATCGCCCTTCATTTTCTGGAGGGCGGTCCATGGCACACGTTTCATTGCTTCAACCGCGGATTCCAGATCGGTTAGGAGGCCGTCGCTGGCTTTCTTCTCGATCACACGTAGACGCAGCTGCGCCGACTCTAAATCCCCTTCCTCGCTGAGAAAGTGAGCGCGGGCCACCGGATCGGGAAGGATGGCCCGAAGTTTCCGCAAGTCCTTCGAGTTCGTTATGCGCTTCTGATTCACCTTCTTAACCACCGCGTCGATGACACTGGGCACCAAGAGCTTCTTGCTTACGCCCATCAGCTCGCGCGCCCAGGTAATGGCGGCGCTCGGATCACGCAGTTTGGTGAACTTCTCCGAAATCTCGAAAACCTCGACGAGCTTGTCGAGTTCGCGGACCGTGATGCCGAGGATGTTGGCCGCGCTCGCGCGCCCCATCAAATCGACGAGGCGATACGCGACCATCTCCTTTTCCTTAGCTTCCCATTCCTTCCGTTGGCGATGAATGTAAATCCATACCCGGAGCCGTTCTTCCTCTGAGAGTGTTCTGTCTGTCACCTCAACAGGAATCTGGCGATATTGCTCTCGCCCTCGTTCGACCAGAAGGCGCGAATTTGTCCAACGCCGATCACCATCAATGATTCGAAATTTCCCCGGCAACTCCGGATGAGGCTCGACGAGGAGGGACTCGAACAGCCCCTCATTCGCTTCAATCTGACGTTGGAGTTCCTCATCCTCCTTCGGCCCCAATCGTGGCTGGTTGGCATTAGGCACGACCGCATCGAGATCGACTTTCGTGCGATAGGTGCGCAGGATTGTGCGGTCGAGGCGCCTCTCCTGCAACCCTACGACGTTCGGGCGGTTTTCAGCTGTGGCATGCTTAATCATGGTTCAGATCTTGCCGGGCCAATTCGTCGTCTGCCGCCGTGCCGATAATGCGATCAAGCTCGAAGCAGAAAACGCCGTTGGTCTTCAGCACAGATTTCAGCAGTTCCCCGCGGTCTCTCCAGACACGGCTGTGCGCTTTCTGCTCGGCGACGTCGATTTCCTCGAGCTTCTTGACAAACGTCTCGATCGAATCGAGGAGCTGTCGGCAGCGCTCTGAATTAATGAAGGCATAGAGTTCCGCCGTCTTCTCGTCGCGCGCTTCGTTGCTTATGCGCAATTCGTGCGTCAGGATAATATGCCCGCGAAGAAGCTCTGCCAGCCAGCGCACACGCGCCGGGCAGGCAAGAATGACGTGCTCGCGCATGCAAAGCTGGTCCTCTCCGCCCGGGAATTTATTGGTCGAGAGAATTGCATGGTCGGCTTTCTCCGCGATCTGATCATCGCGCAGCTTCGTGGCGTACTCGGTCTTCCAGTTGCTGCGATTCTTCCGATCGTAGACGATTTTGCCACAAACCTTTCCGTTCTCGATCACGTCATGGACGATGTCAGCGCCCATCGCACCCTTCTCGACGCGCCTGATCCTGTCGTCCGGGAACGCCGCCTTCAGCAGCTCAAAGAGTTCGAGCTCGGCGCCTTCGCCGTGTTCGTCGGCCGGTTTCTTCTGCAGGCGGCGCTGCATGTCCTGCAACTGCTCCTCAAACTTCATCCGCGTTTCGAGATTCTTTGCCCGCTCGGCGTTGACGGCTGCGATCTTGTCTTTTTCCAGGATTTCCCGCTGTGAATGGAGGCGCTCGTTCAGGGTTATCTCATGTTGCTCCAAGAGCTTCGAGAGCTTGCCTTCTGCCTCAGCAATCTTCGCCTGGGCGTCAGCGACCGCTTTGTCCTTGTCAGCGATCTTATCGCGCACGAGCACTTCGGCGGCCTCGATCGCCGCTTGACGGATACGGAGGGCTTCGGCCGCCGTATCTTCTTTCAATTTCGCGACTTCAGCCTCTTTGGCCTTACGAAGCTCATCGAGCTGAAGCGCATGCTGCTGTTCGAGCTGCGCCGTGATCGCGAGCATCTGCTCGCGCTCCCGTTCAGCGATCTTGCCGCGGATTTCTTTGAGTCTCTCGGAAGGAATTTTTTGCTCGCACCACGGGCACGTCTCACCGTCGATGTGCAGATGAGGTGACTGCGGTTTTAGGAATGTCGAAGTGGGGGCGGACTGTGGAATCATACGATAATCTCCAAAAGAGGAATTTCTAGGTCCTATTTTATCCTACTTCCTCTCGGAGTCAAGTACGATGTGCCAAAAAAATCCTGGACATGGACCTGCCCGGATTGCCGGCGAGCGGGCAAGACCCGCCGCGCGGCGCGAGTTCGCGCCCGGCGGCAGCGAATGGCGGCTCTCGCCATCGGGGCCGCCGGCCCAGACCGTCGCGATCGGTTTCAATAAAGCCAACGCGAATTACGTTCCCTATACGAATCCCGAAATCACCTCATGATAAGCGCTTTTTTCGCGATCTCGACGACTCGATGTATATACTCGTTTTCATCTCTCCCTTGCCCATCGAGCGCTTGGATCATGCAGCATCTTTCAAGCGACGCGGCCCTAGGCGAAAGACCGATGCCGGCTGACCTTCGCCGCGCCGCCCGCGCGCTAATTTCCGTTTCCGATAAGACCTGCCTCGCCGGTTTTGCGCAGGGTCTCGCGGGCTTTGGTGTCGAGCTTGTATCGACCGGCGGCACCCGCGCGGCGCTTGCTAGGGCTGGCCTCGCCGTCCGCGATGTCTCCGATCTGACCGGCTTTCCGGAACTCCTGGACGGGCGAGTAAAAACCCTGCATCCAAAAGTTCATGGCGGGCTTCTGGCGGTACGGGAAAATCCGGAACATGAGGCGACGATGCTGGCGCATGGCATCGCGCCGATCGATCTCCTCATAGTGAATCTTTATCCTTTCGAGGCGACGATCGGCAGCGGCGCCGGTTTCGCCGATTGCATCGAAAATATCGACATCGGCGGGCCGGCCATGATCCGCGCCGCCGCCAAGAATTACAATGATGTCGCGGTCGTCGTTGACCCCGGCGATTACCCTAAAATCCTCGGCGAAATGACGGCGCACGGCGGTTGCACGACCAGGAAATTGCGCCAGGAACTCGGGCAAAAAGCGTTTGCGCGCACCGCCGTCTATGACGCGGCGATCTCGAATTGGCTCGCGGCGGAAATGGGGCTTGCCGCGCCAGCCTATCACGCGTTCGGCGGCAAGCTTGTTTCGAGCTTGCGTTATGGCGAGAACCCGCATCAGATCGCCGCTTTCTATGCGTCGGGAGAGCCACGTCGCGGCGTCGCGATGGCACGCCAGGTGCAAGGCAAGGAGCTCTCCTACAACAACGTCAACGATACCGATGCGGCATTCGAGCTCGCCGCCGAATTCGATCCGGCGCGGACCGCCGCCGTCGCGATCGTCAAGCACGCCAATCCTTGCGGCGTCGCCGAGGCGGCAACTCTGGCCGCGGCCTATGAACTGGCGCTGCGTTGCGATCCGGTCTCGGCATTTGGCGGCATTGTTGCCTTGAACCGGAAACTCGATGCGAAGGCCGCCGCGCTGATCGTGAAGATTTTCACCGAAGTCATCATTGCGCCCGAGGCCGACGATGCAGCCATCGAAATCGTCGCCGCCAAGAAAAACCTGCGTCTCCTCCTATCCGGCGGCCTGCCCGATCCGCGCGCGAAAAGTTCGACGTTTCGCGCCGTCGCGGGCGGTTTTCTCGCGCAAACCCGCGACAATGCGAATGTCGACGACATGGATTTGCGCGTCGTCACCGAGCGCGCGCCAAACGAGATGGAATGGCGCGATCTCAAGTTCGCCTTCCGCGTTGCCAAGCATGTGAAGTCGAACGCGATCGTCTACGCCAAGGGCGGCGCGACGGTGGGGATTGGCGCGGGTCAGATGAGCCGCGTCAATTCCGCGAGGATCGCGGCGATGAAGGCCGCCGAGGCCGCTAGGGCCGCTGGCCTTCCCGAAAGCCTCGCCACGGGATCGGTCGTCGCCTCGGATGCGTTTTTTCCGTTCGCCGACGGCCTGCTTGCCGCCGCCGAAGCGGGCGCGACGGCAATCATTCAACCGGGAGGATCGATTCGCGACGGCGAGGTCGTCAAGGCCGCCGACGGCGCCGGCCTCGCCATGGTGTTTACCGGGGTACGGCACTTCCGGCATTAACAAAAATTTAATTTGATGTGTGCGGGGCGCCCGTCCCGTTCTTCACGGGTCCGTGACAATTCGTCCCGAAACCGCCGCGATCGCCACGCATTAAGCTTCGCGAAACTTCCAGGCATTAAACTGAACAAATATCCGGAGGTGGGATCGTGCGTATCAGTTTCACCAGCACCCTCGAAGGAGGCCGTGTTCTCTATAACATCGGCAAGATCGAGGCTGCCTCCCCCTGGCATCCGGAAAATAGCGAACCGCTCCAACACGATTGGCGGCAACTTATTTTGCGCGAACTCATTCGCAGGGCGGAAGATGTCGACGCCGACGCCATCATTGGCGTCGATTATCAAAGCGGCGGCATCTTGCGGATCGACGAGACCGGCGTGAAGCTCAAACGTGTCGTTGCCACCGGCATCGCGGTCAAGGTTTCTTGCGCGGCCTAAACTGTACGTGGCTCGCGGGAACGCGATGGCAATAATTGGGCCCTCGCCATGACCGATGTCACTACGGCCTTGTGACTTCCTGGACCGACCGGCTAAAGGCGTCGACCTCGTCGCCAAATTGCTCGCGCGTGAGCGGATCGACGATGGCAACCGGCGCCGCAACGACGAGGCCCGCCGCGTGACCGACTGAGGCTGTCGCGCCGGCCGTTGTCTGGAGGATTTTTTCGCCGATGCTTACCCTCGATTCCGTCAAGGTCTGGCCGGGCGTCAGGATTCGACCAATGACGCTTGCGAGCTGCGGATTTTCGGCGAATTTGCCGTGATGGAACGGGTCGGACGAGCGGAACCTGGTCGCGTCGATAACCTCTATTCCTTCGCGCTTGAGCTTGCTTTCGTCTGGGTCTTGGTACGGATCGATGGAGCCTAGTCTTGGCTCGCCCCACACCCGGCGCGAAATCGCTAGTGCCTTGTCGTCCTCGGACGTAACCAAAACGAACGTCGGCCGCCGAGCGCCCAATGCGTAGATTTGGTCGATTTGCTTGTAAGCGACATCGACACCAACATCCGGCGCCGCGAGAATGACGTTGTGGATTTTTTGCGCCACCTTGCCGTCGCGGATGGCCATCTGGCGCAGCGCTTCGAGCGTCACCCAGTTTCCCATCGAATGGGCGAGCACGGTGATCTCGCCGACTTGGAAATCTTCGGCGAGGAAGCGCAAACCGCTTTCGAGCTCATCGCGGGAGTACTCACCGCTCTCGCGGTCGTAACCGTAGGCGAGAACTCTCGCCTTCGACGGCCAGGTGAAAAGTACGGGCACGACTTGAGCTTCCACCCCGGAATCGTGGACAAATTGGGCAAAGCGGAAAACCGCGTCTTCAAAGCGGTTGTTGAAACCGTGGACAAACACCAGCACCTGCTTTTTGGGTGTTGACCGCAGGAGCCGGCGGAACGTGGCGAGCGCTTGCGCGCGGTCGTTGTAGTCGGCTTTGAGCGTCACGAAATCGGTTGCCGGATCGCCGGGAATTTGGCGGGGTAGCTGAACTTCTCCAATTTGGCGTGCGCTGTCGGGGGGAAGCGAAACAACAATATCGGCAAAATCCAGCGCCGGGCCGCGAATCCCGGAAAACATCTCCGCCGGCATGGTCCGCATGCGTGTCGTCGCGACCAGCATTTCGACCTCGCTCGTGCCCGGGGCGCGCGCGGCCACGGGCTCGAGAAAACCTTTTGGGGAAGCACAACCGGCGAGGCCGCAAACCGTTATGACGATGACAAGAGAGTGGTGCGGAGGAAGGTGCGAATCCCGAACGCCGGCCGCCCGGAGACCACGAAAGCCTGTTCGCCACGGCCAAAAGGTGAAACGACGCATCAGCCCACTGGTCCAAAAACCGCCGCGATCAGGCAACGGTAGCGGGCTAGCAACGTCAAGATAAAGTGAAACCGTGCGCCTCTGGCGGCGCTCGCCCGGCGTGGCCGCAGATCTCGAAAAACATAAATAATATCAGTAACTTATCTAACATTGCCAAACTTTTCCGGGAATCCCGCGTCGAATTTTTTCGCGGCGGGTTGCTTATCTGCCACAGATAGCACTCGTCTTTCCGCTTGCAACGACTGGCGTCTAGGCGATTCGGCGCGTGAGGCCGCTCAGGACAGTCGGCCCAACCTCTTCCGTCCAGACCCTGAAGGTCTTCAAGGTGTGGGGCCCAAAGGATGTCGCAAGCGGGATATCGGTTGCATCACGGCCGCGAGCGACGGTAATGCGTCCGATGCGTGGCATGTTATGGCGCGCGTCGAAGGTAAACCAGCGCCCATCGAGAAAGACTTCCAACCAGGCGTTGTAATCCATTGGAGCCGGATCCGGCGGCACGCCGATGTCGCCCAAAAACCCATTGGCGTAACGCGCCGGAATGTTCATGCAGCGGCAGAAAGCGACGGCGAGATGGGCGAAATCGCGGCAAACGCCCACCCGCTCCTGATAGGCCTCATAGGCGGTGCGGGTGGCGCGGGCGTATTGATAGCCGAACGTCAGATGGTTGCAGACGAAATCGCAGATCGCCTGCACCCGGCGCCAGCCGCGGAATGTCGATCCGAACAATTGCCAAGCGACGTCACAAAGCTTGTCGGTTTCGCAATAACGGCTGCCGAGCGTAAAAACCAGCGTGTCGTTTGGCAATCGTTCGACCGCGATCTCTTCGGCATCGAGCTTGACCGGATCGGGCCGACCGCTATCCTCGATGATGGCGTCGCGGCGAATGGTTAGATCGCCCACAGGCGCGATAAACCGGCGAACATGATTGCCGAATGTGTCGAGATAAGTCTCCGTCGAAATCGCCGGCGTGGTCTCGAACGGTGTCTCGTAGCGGATATTTTGCGCCTGATCGCGATGCGCGTCGAGGAGACAAACCATCAATGCCGGCTCCGCGCAATTGAACGTCAATTCATAGCCATATCTTATGAGCATGATTCAGATTCCGGTTGAGTTGCGCGGCGCTGGCCTTGCCCCATTCTTTGCCAAGGATGGCGGCGGGCTCGTTTGAGTGCCAAGCGGTTTCACCGTTTTTTGGGACCGCCCATGCTATTCGCAGGAAGCAGAACCGCTGGAACCTCCGTTGGTTCCGATCAACTGGGAACGCATGCACCTTGCCGTCCAGATCTAGCCGGCAAAACCAGCGGTAAGCCAGATTGAGATGCACCTCTTCGCCAGCCTCCGCTCCGGGCGGCATGCGCAGGCGCGGCGAATCACCGCAGGGCCGATACAAGTGAAACATCCGCCCATCGAACCGGCCGTCTCCCTTCTTGGCAACCCTCGTCGCGAAGCGGGACGCGAAAGATTCCGAGCTCTCGCGTGCTCGGATGCCCCGCGGATATCTTGTCGCTCAAACATCGACAACCAGAAATCCGTACTTATATCTCAGCGGCGCCGCCCAATACCGTCTTGCGATTTGCTTCGCTTAAGCGGTCAACATGGAGCGGCGAAAGGAGCAAGCAGATGAGTGCTGATACCGGAATGTCCTATCAATCGTGCTCAACACGACAGAATGACGGGTCAAGCGGGCGCGGATGCTGGCATGGGGAGCCCTGGAAGCCAGTGGAAATCGTGGCGATGGTTTTGGGCTTCATAGTGTACTGGCCGATCGGTCTCGCGGTTTTGGGCTGGAAATTCTGGCAGAAGAAATCCGGTTACGCTGGCGACATTGTTTCCTTTGGGCGAGAAAAATGGGAAAAATGGGCGAACTGGGGTTCCGATCGCTGGGGCTTTGCGGCAAGGAATTGGGCAGCCTCCGGTTTTGGCATGGGGTCGACCGGAAATCGCGCCTTCGACGAATGGCGCACCAGTGAACTCGCGCGGCTGGAAGAAGAACGCCAGAAGCTCGTCGCTGCCGCGCGCGAATTCGCGGAATTCATGGAAAATCTCCGTCACGCCAGGGATCGCGAGGAGTTCGAGCGGTTCATGGATGCGCATAGAAACCGGCAAGCCTCGTCCGGGCAATAGCGCACGGTCTTGCCATAAGCGCAAACTGACTGTAAACGCGGTGGAGTGATCGGGTCGGGTCAACGGCCCTGCCGCCCATCCATTGGCCGGTAGTGCCACAGGGAGATCGTCATGTACAACATTATCTGGGTCATCGTGATCGGATTCGTCGGCGGCATCATCGCGCGTTTCGTCTCGCCCGGTCCGAATCGACCGACCGGCTTCATACTGACGACCGGGCTCGGGATCGCCGGCGCATTCATCGCAACCTTCATCGGCCAAACCATCGGTTGGTACCGGCTCGACCAGGGCGCGGGTCTCATCGGCGCGATCGTCGGTGCGGTGCTAGTGCTGTTCATCTGGAACCGGCTGGTGGCCCGCCATGTTGTGCCCGATCCGGGCAACCCCCCCGGCCCCGGCGCGCCACCACGCCGCCGATTGTAGGGAACTGGTCGCGCGCTCGTGAAGTCCGGTGGTTTCGTCGTGGCCATATCAGGAGGCAAACATGGGATTACGTGATATTATCCAAGGCATGAAGAATGGCCCACGCGGCCAACGTCAGCCCGGCAGTAGCGGCCGCGGCGGGATGTCGCGAATTATGATGGCGCTCCTGGCTCTCGTTGCTTACAAGACGTTCAAGGGCAGCGGCGGTCAGGCTAGTCCCACCGATTCGGGCAACCCCCCCGACCCCAACCCGCCGCGGCGGCGCTGGCTCTAGGGATCGGTCGCAGACCGCGGTCGGCGAGAGACGGGCGGCTCATTCGTGGACGTCAGGGGCGGCGCGACGGTCCACGTGCGGGCGCGTTCGTGATTTTTAAGTTGTAGTCAACAGGCAGCGCGCCGCACTTATTAGGCGATGCCGGACTAATTTGCCGCCGAGAACCGCTCTCCCAAAAATGCGGCGCCGGAGCCAGCAACGAGAACAATCGTAAGCTTGTCGGCCGGCGCGACGCGGGAGGCTCCGCCGAGCTGCAAGGCCGAAAATAGCAAAGCCAGAAGCCCCCGTGGCGATGCGGGACAAGGCAAGAAAAACATAGGTGCGAGTCGAAATCGAGGCGAGCGATTCATATTGTCTCGTGAGCGCGAGAATCGCGGCGCGGACGACGTTGATGTTCGCGATCCCGATTTTCGCGAAAATCGCGGTCACGGCGGCAAATATTGCCGACAGCTAAAGCCCAGAAGAGCCAAGATGCTGACCAGGTCTTCAAGGTGCCCCGCTTTCGGGCGCCGCGAGCAAACCTGCCTGATGGTGAGTGACGAGGGCATCGATCACTTCATCCAGCGCTTCGCCGGTCATGACCTTGTCGAGCTTGTAGAGAGTCAAATGGATCCGGTGGTCGGTGAGCCGCCCTTGCGGAAAATTATAGGTGCGGATTCGTTCGGACCGATCGCCGGAACCGACTTGGGCACGCCGGTCCGCGGCGCGCTCGGCGTCGCGTGTCCGGCGGTGCGTGTCGTAGATCCGGGAACGCAAGAGCGTCATGGCGCGGGCGCGGTTCTTATGCTGCGAACGCTCGTCCTGCACGAAGACGATGGTGCCCGTCGGCAAATGGGTGATGCGGACCGCGGATTCGGTCTTGTTGACATGCTGGCCGCCGGCGCCCTGCGCGCGCATCGTATCGATCTTCAGGTCCGCTTCGTTGATATCGACGTCGACTTCCTCGGCTTCGGGCAAGACCGCGACGGTTGCCGTCGAGGTATGAACGCGCCCCTGTGTCTCGGTTTCCGGCACGCGTTGCACCCGATGGGCGCCGGATTCGAATTTCAAATGCGCGAAGACGCCGCGTCCCACGATCTCGGCTACGATTTCCTTGTAGCCTCCCGAAGTTCCTTCGCTCGCCGACAAAATCTCGACGCGCCAGCCTTTCAGTTCGGCGTAGCGGTGATACATCCGGAAAAGATCGCCGGCGAACAGCGCCGCCTCGTCGCCGCCGGTCCCGGCACGAATTTCGAGAATGGCGTTTTTTTCATCCGCCGCGTCCTTTGGCAAAAGCGCGATCTTCAGATCGTGTTGGAGATCCAAAAGCCTTGCGCGGACCGTCTTTAATTCTTCCTCGGCAAGGCCGCGCATCTCGGCGCCGGTGGTGGGATCGGCCAGCAGGGCTTCGAGTCCCTCGGCTTCCTCGGCTTGGCCGCGAAAATCCTGAATGGCCCTCGCAACATTCTCGATGCCGGCGAGCTCGCGCGACAAGGCCACGAACGCCGCAGGCTCGAGCGCCCCGGCGAGGCGGGCGAGGATTTCCGCGTGACGGCGCAAGATGATATCGAGCTGGTCTTGCGGCAATATGTTCAACACCACGGTCTCTCGGGTTTGGCGCCAAAAATGCGGCGAAAAGCAAAACGGACGATGCCGGCCAGAGGCTCGTTTGCCATCCACCGGTCGGAGGATCGGCGAGGCCATAACAGACCTGCTGGCAGTCAGGAGGAGATTTGCAGGATCAATGCGGCTTTTTCGCCTCGCGTAAACGCTCCCAGCGATCAACGGGCTCCAGACGGTCGGCTCCCTGGAACGGCAGCATCCACCCTGGATACTCAGGGGCAAGAGCGCTGACCTCATCCAACTGCCTAAGCTCATCTTGGCTGAGTGTGAGTTCGACCGCCGCGAGATTGTCCTGAAGCTGGTCGAGGCGTTTCGCGCCAATGATGACCGAGGTTACTACAGGCTTTTCTAAGAGCCATGCGAGCGAAAGACGTGCAGGACTACATCCATGTGCTTTCGCGATCGGAGCCATCACATCGAGGATCTTCCAGGTCCGCTCTTTGTCGACGACCGGAAAGTCGAAGTCAGTGCGGCGCGAATCCGCGGGCT
>DASYNQ010000320.1:0-11946 GCA_036008425.1 Methylocella sp.
CGCCCTTGATCCCGGCGCTCCTCGACCTTCTTGGTGTATAGAGGTCGCTTTGCGCCGTTCAGGACAGCAACCGGACCGTCCATTTGATCATCTGTTTTACGCGCGCCGTGTAGGGCGGGAACAACATGGGGGTTATGCTGATTTTATCTTCCAGCACCGCACGTTCATGCGAGAAAGCGCGAAAACCATAGAAGCCATGGGCATTGCCGAGCCCCGAATTGCCGATGCCGCCATACGGCAGATTGTTGTGCCCGAATTGCATCACCGACGCATTGACGCATGTTCCGCCCGCCGATGTTTCTTGGAGCACGCGATCGGCCGGTGCGCGATCCTTTGCATAGACATAAAGCGCGAGCGGTTTCGGCCGCGCATTGATCGCGGCGATAGGCTCGGCCAGATCGTTATAAGCGAGGACCGGTAGAACCGGCCCAAAGATTTCCTCCTGCATGATCGCCGCTCCCTCGTCCGCCCCGGTCAAGACCGTCGGCGCGATGTATTTTTGCGCGGCATCGCGTTCGCCCCCCGCGACGATGGCTGCGCCATGTGCCGTCGCGTCGTCGATGAGGCGGCAGACGCGCTCGAAATGATGGCGATTGATGATCCGGCAGTAATCCGGGCTTTGCCCTGCGGCGCCATACATTGTCGCAATCGCATTCTTCATCGCATCGACAAATTGCGGCAACCGGCTCTCATGGACGTAGGCGTAGTCCGGCGCGATGCAGGTCTGGCCGCAATTGGTGAACTTGCCCCAAGCGACGCTCTTTGCCGCCTTCGCGACATTTGCGCTTTCACCGACGATGACCGGCGACTTGCCGCCGAGTTCGAGGGTGACCGAGGCGAGGTGCTTGGCGGCCGCCGTCATGACCACCTTGCCGACCGCCGGGCTGCCGGTGAAGAAAATATGATCGAACGGCAGATCGAGCAGCGCCTTCGAAACCGCCGCGTCACCCTCGAACACGGCGATTTCTTGCCACGCAAAAGTCTCGTGGATCAACTTTGCCATGAGCGCCGAGGAAGCCTCGCTCATTTCCGAGGGCTTAATCATTGCCGGACAGCCCGCCGCAATCGCCGAAATCAGAGGCCCGAGCAGCAGGCTGATGGGGTAGTTCCAAGGTGCGATGATCAACGAGACGCCCCTCGGTTCATGGCGTATCCGCGCCTTGGTCCCAAACATCGTCATGGTCGGCGCGACGCGTTTGGGTTTCATCCAGAATTTCAGATGGCGGCGGGCATGGCGTATCCCCGAAATCACCGGAAGGATGTCGAACAGATCGGCCTCGGACTCGGACTTGCGGAGGTCGGCGGCTAGCGCTCGGTAGATCGCGCCGCGATTTGCGAGAACCGCCGCCTCTAGCTTTCGCAGCTTGGCGATGCGCATTCCGGCAGTGGAGGTACGAAGTGCGATTGCGGTTTCCCGTTGGGCCGCGAAGACCGTCTCGATCGCGGGGGCAGCCGCACGCTCGGCCAATGGGATCTCTTGTAAGTTGCTCACGGATTTGATCCCTTTCCGGCCCGGGTTATCCATTTTTCATTGTCGAAATCTCAACCCGCCTTACGATGCTTCGGCGATCCCGCACGCGGCGTTGCGGCCAAGCACTTCCTTGACGGGCAGGACGCGGCCGGCGCTCGTCCCGGTATTTGATCGCGGCATGCGTGTGGCGCGTGCCGCAAAGCGCGGGGACGCCATAAAAGCCGTGTTTGCGTGGGCCGCCAGTTTATCGAGAACGAGCACTTCCCGCAGCCCGAGCCTTTTGAACAGCTCGCGGACCCGCGCGGCAATGACGGAATGGCAGTTGTAGGATTCCTCCCGCAACCGCCTCGGGCCGGTCAGACGTGCTCGTTCAATTGTGCCTCCGGCTGGGGCTCGTTCAGCCACAATACCCTTACGGCCCGGGTGCGGGCGCAGCCCCATATCCTTGCCCGGGCGGCGGCCCAGGCGACGGCCCAGCCGCCGCGCCAGACTCTTGCGAGGACGCATTCGCGGGCCCGAACGTTGACCCGTATAACGTAGTCTCGGGTACAGTCGCTAGCGGTTGCTTTTCGCCTTCTCTGTAGCGTGCAACCGCGCGGGCAATTCTTTCTCCATCCATAGCGATCGTCGTATCGTTCGAATAGCGCGGCCAAGGAGTGGGGACCTGGAGGGCCGCATTCGAAGCGACGGCATCGCCGGCGCTCAAAGTGACGGTGTCCTCCCGCTCTGCGTACCGGTTCGTGTACTGCGTGCACGCCGAAAGCATCAGGTAAATCATCGGGAGCAAGATTATTTTCGGATGTCGATCTATGGAGACGCAATCATGAAAAAACTAGTAGAAAGCATTCTAGCCTCACCTCTAAGATCGATCACAATCGGAGCTGCGCTCATGATGCAGCTTGCAATACTCTTGGAGCTGTTTGCAATGAACAAGAACCTCCGCGAGATCAACGAACAAACATACTCAACGGATTATCTTCTCGGCCAATTTAGAGACCAACTAGCCCCGAGGCGTTAATATTTACTATGCTTATGAGGACTCTCCGCTACTTCGAGAAACTTTGGTACTGTCAATATTTCTGGCAATGGCTCGTTCTCATAATCCTTGTATCCATGAGAAAGTTGAGACCGTGGAATATCTCGCATTCTCAAATAGATGTGTACCTTAGCGCTTTGAACTTTACCGCAATTGATCTTATCTGCTGTTTCTCTAAGCATTGGTAAATCAAATATCATGTAAACATGTTTCGTCGTTTTCCTGTTTTTCCTTCTAGCTAAGTATAACGTGTCATGTTTGCGAAATGACGCGGGGTAATGTTCCGCATGTAGTAACTTGTTTCTGGCATCGCAGCACCATCCAAAATACTGTATCAGGTTATATATGACTGTAATAACATGGGCGTCCTTTTCGTATTTTTCTCGAAAACAATCTTTAGCAGCTTAAGTCGTAAGTCATCGTTCAGAGATACGTGGATAAAATCGCTAAGTTCATATGGAACCTTATTTAGGTCTAGATGATGCCTATATAGTCCAAACATCGACTCTTCAAATGAGTTAAAAACTATTGATATGGCGCCCAAAGCGTGTAGGTGTTTTGGTGGGCCTGGGTCGTAATCAGGTAGAGGCCAGCTATCGGCGGAATCTGACGTGGCAAGGTACTCCGAAGATTTCCAATACAGCGCGGACATGACCCTGCATTTTTGTGCTCGTCAACCTCGATTGGCACCATCCCTCTCGGTGAAAGGAAGGTCATCTCCTAAACGGCGAAATTTCAGTATTAGGATTTTTAGAGGTTCATAAGTGAAAAAGAAAAGGGAACTACGGTATTCGTGGGGCACGCTGCTAACCAAATGCCGGTAACCTGTCCCTCCGCGCAAGTGAAACATTCAACATCCGGTTATTTTCCACAGGCGCCGTGGTTCGATTGCAACGACAGGATGCCGCGCGCCGCCGAGGACCGCATTTACACCCCTGCCGGCGAGCGACCTTGCCAAAGGCAATTGCTAATGGTTCCAAGAGCCTGCTTCTAAAGCCGGGCATTATCGCGCTTGGCGATACGGTTCGCGATGTTCATTGCGGTACGATTCGCGATAGACATCGTGATAGATCGTTGGTTCCGTGTCACCGCGGCGCCGGGGCCGGTTCAGATTCGCCAAGATCCGCCAAGGTTATGCGCCGGACGGCCTCGGGAACCGCTTTGCCGACTTGCCTCAGGACGAGTGACAATGTTCCCACGCTCTCGGCAAGAATGACCTTTTGCGCCTGCTCGGTCGAAACCTCGACGGTCACGGTCTGTACCACGGTCGGGTGTTCTTGGCGGTCGTTGGCGATCTGGCCCGTCGCGAGAACCTTGACGCCCTGCAGCAGGACGTCGGCGTGGATACTGCTGGTCTGATTCTTGGAGTCGCTCCTGGTCAAAATGACATCCACCCGGTCTCCCATCCGGACGAAGCCAGCGACCCCGCGCGCCTCATCGACCCGGACGGAAACCGCGCGCATGCCTGGCCCAGTGAGCGCTGCGAGGGAGGCCGGCTGGTTGGGGCCGGTAATCCGCGAGCTAAGAATCGGTTCATTCCTTTTCATCGAAGTCAGAGCCGCCCGCGCGCGGTCCTTCAAAAGATCCGCTTTTGACTGGAACGCGCCGTCGGGAACGATTGATGATTCCCACGGAGCCTCGCTGACATTTTCGTCGGTGAGCGTGGTGCCATATTCCAAGGGCCCCGCTGCGACAACGATCGTGCTTACGGGACCCTTGGCAACAATTATCTCAGGGGGTTTCGAGCCGCTGGCTAGGACCGCGGCGCCGATCCCCGCCGCGAGGGAAATGCCAAGAACTACGAGACGAGCCGGTGGCATTGGTATTCTGCGGGCTGTTTTCATTTGCATGGATTGCCTGTCCTATTTGCATCGAGCCATCGAGCATCAAGGGCTGCATCTTCGTTCCTCAATGCAACGCCGAGGCGGATCGTGGAAAACCGGACACGAATTACAACATTTGAACACCAATGTCGGCTTGACAAGATTATTTCAATTTATTTTGTTACTACAAAACAATATAAGATGGTTGCCAATTAACAGGTTATAACCGCTATTGATCAAGTTATAGCTACGTTATAAAGAATATATTGTAATTGCCCACCCCCCGGGCCGCGGCGCGGTGGCGAGAGGCTTTCTTGCGAGGGGGAGGCGGATGGCTTCGCGTGCATGGCACGGGACATCACTTCGACAAGACTTCGAAACCCTGTTCCAGAAAGATCGGGTTCGCCGCCTGCGACGTCAAATAGGCGAGGAAAAGCGCCGCGTCTGGATTTGCCGAGGCAGCTATGAGCGCAACCGGATAGACGATCGGGCTATGGCTGGACTCTGGAAACGTGCCGACCACTTTCACCTTGGGATCGGCCTTGGCGTCGGTCGCATAGAAGATGCCGAATTTGGCTTCGCCGCGCGAGACGAGGTTCAGCGCATTGCGGACATTGTCGGCCTGCGCGAGCTTTGGTTCGACGCCCGCGAAGACGCCGAGCGATTTAAGCGCTTCCTTGGCGTAAATTCCACCAGGACATGAGTCGATCATGCAAACCGCGATTTTGCCATCGCCCGCGGCGCCCGCGAGATCGAAACCTCTTGCGATCTCGAGCGTGACATCGGCATCGCTGGGCTCGATGAGGACAAGCTTATTGCCAAACAAATTCCGGCGTGTTCCGGCGCGGATAAGCTTGGCCTTTTCGAGGTAATCCATCCATTTGAGATCGGCGGAAATAAAAATATCCGCCGGGGCGCCCTGCTCGATCTGCTTCGCAAGGAGGGCGGAGGACGCGTAAGCGATCGATACCCTCTTGCCGGTTTGGACCTTCCAGGCGGCGGCAACCGCATCGAGAGCGGTCTTCATGCTGGCGGCCGCGAAGACGACGGGCGCGGCGGCGGCGGCCGGTGCGGTGGTGGGCCCGGTCTCCGCGCCAAGCACGCTTCGCGTAAATGCGACGGCCCCAATCGCCAAGCCGAGCGCCAGCCTGCCTAGCCGGCGCCGTGTGGTCTCAATCGTCAAACCGGCGCGGCTCATATTAGTTGTCAATTCCAAGCCTTTTATAGCCGCCGCCTAGCTAACTTATCGCGCGGCGCGGCGGCGCGGGCAAGCCGGTCGTTGATGGCCTCACCCAAACCTTCATGAGGGACCGGCGCGACCGCGATGCAGGCGGGCCGCTGCGCATCGAGCTTGCGCAAAAAAATGAAAAGATTTGCCGCCGCCTCCGCGAGATTCCGGCGAGGCGAAAGATCCAGCACATTTTTGTCCTCGGCAAAAATCCCGCCGAAATCGAGGCCTGCCTCGCCGTTATCGAGTGATGCCGCCTCAAGACGAAGTTTTGCGCGCGGTGCGTAGTGGGACTGTGACATTCCCGGCGAACGAACTGGGCCAGACCCCAAGGATTCCCCAAGCGAACCGCCAAGCACCGCTTCGATGTCCATCCTCGCGATCCCGCCTGGCCGCAGCAATCGCGGGGGCTCTTCGAGGCATGCGATGATCGTCGACTCGAGGCCAACCGGGCAGCGCCCGCCATCGAGGATCAGGTCGATTTCGCCGGCAAAATCCCGCGCCACGTGCGCGGCGGTGACCGGGCTCACCCGGCCGGAGCGATTGGCGGAAGGCGCCGCCACCGGCCGCCCCGCCGCCGAAATGACCGCACGCGCGACGGGATGAATTGGCACCCGCAAGGCGATGCTTGGCTGGCCCGCGCGGGAGGCGGCGCAGACGGTTGCGCGGGGCGCGAGCGGGACCACAAGAGTTAGCGGCCCCGGCCAGAATGCTTCGGCGAGGCGCAAGGCGTTGGCCGAAAAAATGCCTTGCCCGAGCGCCGCTTCGAGGCTCGTGACATGGGCGATGAGCGGATTGATCTTTGGCCTTGCCTTCGCGGCATAAATGCGGCCGACGGCCGCGTTCGAGGTCGCATCGGCGGCCAGGCCGTAAACCGTCTCGGTCGGAATGGCGACGAGACCGCCGCGGCGCAGGATGCGCGCCGCCTCGGCAATGCCCGCCGCGTCCGCCGTCATTACTTGTTGCATGGGGGGCGCGGAACACGCGCAACAAAATCGCTCTTCATTGGGCAGTGGTTACCCTTGGGGATAAAAGAGGTGCAAGTGGCTTATAAACTACTTCTAGCGCGGCGCATCCAAGGTGAAAACCTGATCAGATAATTGGCGGAGGGCATTGGCTGAGATATGGTAAACGCTTCGCCCACCGATTCCTTCATCCGGGAAGTATACCACCATGAAGAAGATAGATGCCGATGAGCGGGCGATACGCGAGTTGACCGAGACTTGGCTCGCGGCGACGCAAAAAGGCGACATTCAAACGGTCCTCGGCCTAATGGCGGATGATGTGGTCTTCATGCTTCCCGGTCAAAATCCATTCGGCAAGGAGGCTTTTGCCGCGAGGTTTAAAGCATTGAGCGGTGTCCGCTTTGAGACGTCGAGCGAGATTAAGGAAATCAAGCTTCTCGGCGATTGGGCCTATCTTAGGAACTATCTCGAAGTGACGATAACGCCACCCGGCGGCCGCGCGCCTCTTCGCAGGTCGGGCCATACGCTCACGATCCTGCGCAAGGAGCTAGACGGGCGCTGGCTGGTCGCGCGCGACGCCCATCTTCTGGCGCCGCAGACGTGATGGAGGTAGAGGAGACATCGATGAGCTATCGCGCGCCCATTGCCGACATTGTTTTCGCCATGATCCATGAGACGGGGCTGGATCTTGGACTCAAAGACGGACTCTACGCCGATCTCGGCGATGGGTTTGCCGAGGCAACCCTGACGGAAGCGGGGAAATTTGCCGAAAATGTCCTCGCGCCGTTGAATCGCGTTGGCGACAAGGAGGGCGCGAAATTCGAAGCGGGCAGGGTCACGGCCGCGCCCGGCTTTGCCGAGGCCTACCGGCAATGGACCGCGGGGGGATGGAACGCGATCACCGGACCTTGCGAATATGGCGGCATGGCTCTGCCGGTGCTTCTCAATACCGCCTGCATCGAAATCTGGAGCGCGGCGAACATGGCGTTCAGCCTTTGTCCTCTGCTGACGCTTGCCGCGATCGAGGCTGTGCAATCGCACGCAAGCGAAGCGTTGAAATCGCTCTATCTTTCAAAGCTCGTCTCGGGCGAATGGACCGGCACCATGAATTTGACCGAGCCCCAGGCGGGCTCAGACCTCGGCGCGCTCAAAACCAGGGCCGAGCGTCAGCCTGATGGAACCTACAAACTCTTCGGCGCAAAAATCTTCATTACCTATGGCGAGCACGACATGACCGAAAATATCGTTCATTTCGTGCTCGCCCGCTTGCCCGATGCGCCGAAGGGAACGCGCGGCATCTCGCTCTTCCTCGTGCCGAAATTTCTCGTCGATGCCGATGGCGCGCTTGGGACGCGCAACGATGTCCATTGCATCTCGTTGGAGCATAAGCTCGGCATCCATGCCTCGCCCACCTGCACGATGGCCTATGGCGATCATGGCGGCGCGACGGGCTTTCTTCTCGGCGAGGAGAACAAGGGGCTTGCCTGCATGTTCACAATGATGAACAGCGGCAGGCTCAATGTCGGCGTGCAAGGCGTCGCGATCGCGGAGCGCGCGTTTCAGCAAGCGCTCGCTTACGCAAAGGAAAGACGCCAGGGTCACGTGCCAGGCGATATGGGCGAGGCGATGACTCCCATCGTGCAACATCCAGGCGTTGCCCGCATGCTGATGACGATGAAGGCCATGACGGCGGCCGCGCGGGCGATCTGTCTCATGACGGCGAGTTCGATTGATCGTTCGCGCCGGGAAAAAAACCAGGCCGCGCGGGAGCGGGCCGCGGAGCGTGCCTCGTTGCTGACGCCGGTCGCCAAGGCCTTTTCCACCGACATCGGCAACGAGGCCGCCTCGCTCGGAATCCAGATCCATGGTGGCATGGGCTACATCGAAGAGACCGGTGCGGCGCAATTTCTCCGCGACGTGAGGATCGCCGCGATCTACGAAGGCACCAATGGCATTCAGGAAATCGATTTGGTGCAGCGTAAGCTCGGTCTTTCGGGGGGCGCGGCGGTGCATCGCGAAATCGCCGATATGCGAGCGGCGGCCGGAGCGCTGCGAAAGAGCAATGCCGACGGCTTCGGCGAAATGGAACCATGCTTGGCTGACGCCGTGGACGCGCTTGAGCGCGCCACCGCCTTCATGCTGGACGCTTCGACAACACGCCAAAACGATGCACTCGCGGGCGCGACGCCCTATTTGCGGCTTTTTGCTATCGCGCGGGGGGGCACGGCACTGGCAAGGGGTGCGCTTGCCGCGCATCGGCTCTCTCTTATGGGCAATAGCGATTCCGCATTGCCGGCGCGGATCGCGACCGCCCGCTTTTTCGCCGAAAATATCGCCGTCGGCGCGGGCGGTCTCGAACGCGATGTGACTCGCGGAGCGGGCTCAGTTCATGCGAGCGCTGCCGCGCTGCTCCGATGACGCCTTCTCCAAACGTCAAGATCACACGCGTAGGCGCGGTTCTTTGCGTGACCTTCGACCGGCCGGACAAAAAGAACGCGCTCAACCGCGCGATGTATATGGCCGCGACCGAGGCTTTGCGACAAGCCGACGGCGACCGGTCCATCGGCGCCGTGGTGTTTGCCGGGTCTAGCGGGGTGTTCACGGCGGGCAACGATATTGTGGATTTTCTCGAAGCGAGCATCGAGCCCGGGGAATTTCCCGCTTTCACTTTCATCAAAACGCTCGCCGCTTGCGAGACGCCGCTCGTCGCGGCGATCGAAGGCATCGCGATTGGCATCGGCGCGACCATGATGTTGCACTGCGATCTCGTCTATGCCGCGCCGGATGCGACTTTTCGCCTGCCATTCGTCGATCTTGCCCTGGTGCCGGAGGCGGCGTCCTCGCTGCTCTTGCCGCGCCGCGCCGGCATGGCCAAGGCGGCCGAGTTTTTGCTGCTCGGGCAAGCTTTTGGCGCCGAGGAGGCGGTGCGGCTCGGGCTTGCCAATGCCATCGTTCCGGCGTGCGGTCTACGCGGTTTTGCGATCGAGAGGGCAGGGCAGCTCGCAACAAAACCCCGCGCGGCGATTGCCGCCACGCGGCGCCTCATGCGCGGCGATGGGCAAGAAATTCTGGCGAGGATAGAGGAAGAAGCGCGGCTATTCTCCGCCGCCATGCGATCTGATGAAGCCCGCGCTGCCTTCGCCGCGTTTCTCGGCAAAGATCGCTAGATTAAGTGATGTGTGACTAGTCCTCGCGATGACACTTCCGCGTGGCTTCATCTGCTTCTTCCGCCAGCTTGCCGACCTTCGTGAAGAACTCTGGGGGTTGGCCGATGAACAGTCCGCTAGCCTTGAGGCCCGCGACCGCCTGTTGCGCACCGAAGATTTTTGTCGAGATCGAGACCGGGCGAATGATCGAAACAGGCGGGAACTTGCGGTTGAGGAATGGGCATGGCTCGGGCATGATCAGGTTGGTCTGGAAGTCCTCCCCGCCGGGGGTTACATTGAGGTTCGGAAACGTGAGCGTCGGACTTGTGGGATCTGTCAGAGGGGCCAAAGGATCCGAAACCGCGTTGCCCGCCTTGTCGTGCCAGGTCTGGAAGTGGGAGGTCTCGGTCGGGCCGATGCTGAGCAGGATCCGCAAGACAACTGGATCAGTTACCTTCAGGGCCAGTGTGGGATAAAGGCTGCTGCCGCCTTGCTCGATCGAGGCGAAATGGAATGCCGCCGTGTTGGCGATAGCCTGGATGTGGTCTTTAGGCGAGAGGTCATTATCGGCCCGGGGGATAGCCGGAAATGGCCCGTTGGTGATCAGGTCCGGGACCGCCTGAGGAAAAACGAACGACGGATCAAGATCGGGATTCTTGTCGCGGCTGCGATACCGCGTCCACCAGCTGGTGTCGACCTTGAGCTTCAGGAGATTGGTGAGCCGTCCGATTTGGTTGGCCCCTGTCGCCTTACTGCTGGGCAAAGTCGCGAATTTGCTCAGATCAACTGGCGGTGCGTCGATCGACTCCAGGAAGGCATTGAGGAAGGCGTGGTGGCTGAATTCATCCTCGGTATTGTCGTGGATATACTGATCCATGTCTCCGTCGAGATTCTTCAGCGCCGCGGTGTAGGGCCCACTCCCGCTGCCGCCGGGGACTTCGCTATCCTGGATTCCTCCGAGTTCGTTGTATTGTTGCCAGAGATCGCTCTCGATCTGTTCGACCGCGGATAGGAATCTCAGGATCGCGATATCGCCCTTGGTCGGGCCATGCGAACCGTCTTCCTCCGCGAATGCGCCTGATGTTACTGCGGCGAGCGCGGTGCCCGCGAGCGCACCGGTCCTCAAGAAGTTACGCCGGTCGGAATGATGTTCGTCTGTCATGATAGTTTCCTCCACATGGTAAATCGGGGAAGCCAGTTTACACATCGTCTGTGACGCCTAGGTCACATCGTTTACGACATTGATCACGCGCTTGTTACCTTGGCTCAACCGCGCTCCCGCTAGGAAAGACTACCGCGTCTTCGCTTTTATTCCAGGCCAAGGTCAGGAATTTGATCGATGGCAATTAGAGCCATAATCTCAAAGGATGCCGCAACGGCTCGGGTAAACACCCGAGCCGTTGCTTTAGTTGCAGGTCAACGTCAGCAATGTGGTCCACGGCAATACCTTTTCCCTGCGAAATAATATACGTGCTAAATTAAATGGCGTAATGATTAATTACTATGAATAGCTGCTAGTAGCCATTATTGTAGCCACCATAATCATAGCAGATGTTAATCCACTGCCAGCCATCCCAGCGCCAGCAACCATCGGCGTAGGCGTAAGCGAACGGTACGCCAATTAACGCGAAGTTATTGAATCTATTGACGAAAAAACGTCTATGGCGGAACCGATCCTCAAAGCGGTCCTCAAAGCGGTCGCGGCGGCCTTCATCGAAAAAACGTCTATTGACGAAAGCTTGCCGGCTGGCGAAGGGCGCGCCGGCAAAGCGGTTTCCACCTGGTACGAACACGCTTCGGCCGGTGAACATGCGACCTCCGGGCATGCCGCCGCCGAAATGCATGCCACCTCCGGACATACCGCCGCCGGCGTGTTGCGCCAGGGCTGGCGTCGCAATGGCAATTGCCGCTCCAAGCACGGTCGCGGAGAGGCAGCTGAAGAGTTTGCTTTTCATGACGCTGATCCTCCGTAGATGATTAATTTCATTTGGCCCCCGCAAATGGCAAACAAGTGCGGGAGTGTGGAACTTGGCGTCGGGTCAGGGCGCGCCACGGCTCGACGATCGCGTCCGCCATGCGGTCGCTGTGGTCTCGCCATGCCGGCAATTGACAGAGATATGGTCGCCGTAATAGGCAAGTCTTTCAGAAACGCCCGGTGAATATTAGATAATACCGGTAATCAGCCCCTCAGAAAGGAACCTGGCGGTGGAATCTGATCGGGGCCGGTCCGTCGGCCGTGAGCTCATCGATTTCGCGTCTAGCCCGCCATCGCGCGGT
>DASYNQ010000321.1:0-2638 GCA_036008425.1 Methylocella sp.
CAAGATCGCCAAGGAGCCGCTGTCGCTGGAGACTCCTATTGGTGATGAAGAGGATTCCCACCTCGGCGATTTCATCGAGGACAAGAACGCCATCCTGCCGATCGACGCCGCCATCCAATCCAACCTGCGCGAAACCACGACGCGGGTGCTGGCCTCGCTCACGCCCCGCGAAGAGCGCGTGCTGCGCATGCGCTTTGGCATCGGCATGAATACCGATCACACGCTGGAAGAGGTCGGCCAGCAGTTCTCGGTGACCCGCGAGCGCATCCGGCAGATCGAGGCGAAGGCGCTGCGGAAGCTGAAGCATCCGTCGCGGTCAAGGAAGCTCAGAAGCTTCCTCGACAATTAATCTTTAGCCCCCGGACCTGATCCGGGGGTGCGGTCGTTCCTCGACAACTAGCTCAGCCTGTCATGCCCGGGCTTGACCCGGGCATCCATCTTCCGCGTCATGCCCGGCCTCGTGCCGGGCATCCACGTTTTTGGGCTTCGACGTCTCGCATTAAAGGTCGATACCGCCAAAAGAGCAAACTTTAAAAGCGTCGACGTTAGCCCGCGCCGGTTCCATACACCGTTCGGTATCTCTCCGGCAAATCGCCACTTTTCTCCAGGGCAGTGAGGAAATGATGACACTGCCAAATGGACATTAATGAATAAAAGCGAACCCGCCGTGCGCAAACGCAGCGAGCCAGATCCCAAATCGCAAAAATATCGCGATCGGTACTTCGCCGCCCAGGAGCTGGCCGTGCGGGCCTATTGCGAATTTTTCGGCTTCTGGCGCGCTTGCCGCTTTCGGCCGTGCCGGCGCGCCCGCGGATGCCGCGGCGACGAAATCGATTGCTTCGTCGCCCGCCGCGGCGGCGAGACTGGCCGGTTCGACGCGGCCAGAGCCCACGTGCGGGCGCGCGTCCCGAGAAATTTCGGCGGGCCGGAGCGCGACGCGTGGCTGAGCGAATTTTGCACCGCGACCTGGGCAAAGTCGCCCAGGAAAGCGAGATCATGAGCGCCACGCGCGCGTTTTTTGTTCGGTCAACTTTTAGTTCATTTGCCGCGCGGTTCCGCCGCCACGACATGACCACGCGCGCTGCACCGAATGGCCGAAGCATGGTCGGATTCGGCGGCGACAAGGCACGGCAGGTGAGGGGCTCCTTCATGGAGTTTCATGATGCGTCGTTCGCTTCTCGCGATCTTGCTTGTCGTGTTGGTGGTGCCTGCGGTGTCCGGGCCGGCTTCAGCGCGGCAGCACTCCGTTCATCATCACTATCGTTTCGCGCGGCAACGCGTAGAGCCGGTGCGGGCGGAAAATTTCGCACCGGGCCTTTATGCCTACGCGCCGGATACTTACGCGCGAGACACTTATGCGCCAGTGTTCGCGACGCGCGAAACCAGTTTGCGGCGAAACAACTGGCGCCAGAACGATTGGAGCCAAGGCGGCTTCGGCCAAAGCAACTGGGGTCAAAACAGCTTCAACCAATCCGCGCCGCTCGACGGCATGGCGGCGGCACAGGCCAGCGCCAACGGCGTGCCGGTGTCGCTGGTCGAGCGCGTCATCAAACGCGAGAGCGGCGGCAATCCGCGTGCGGTCAGCCGCGGCAATTACGGGCTGATGCAGATCAGGCTCGGCACCGCGCGCGCCATGGGTTTTTCCGGCTCGGCGGCGGAGCTGCTCGATCCGCAGATCAACATGACCTACGCGGTGCGCTATCTCGCCGGCGCCTATCGCGCCGCGGGCGGCAACGAAAACCGCGCCGTCGCGCTCTATGCCAGCGGCTATTATTACCAGGCCAAGGCGCAGGATTTTTCGCCGTATGCGGCCGCGGCGTCGTCAGGCTTTGGCGTTTATTCGCCTGGCGCGTTCCAGATGGCCGATGCATACGGCTATACGACGCCGGTCTATCGCGCGCGGCACTATCGGCATCGCGCGGTGTAGGACGTTGTAGGGTGGGCACCGCCTTGCGAGGCGGAGCCGCGTGGGCAAAATCGTGCGTGCGCGGTGCCCACGCGGCTCTGCTTCGACGGACGATTTTACCCACCCTACAATTACAACGCCGCGACTGCGCTCACCTCGATCAAAAACTGCTCCTGCACCAGGCGATCAATCATCAGCAGCGTGTTGGGCGGATAGGCGCCGCCAGCGAACAGCTTTGGGAATTCGCGGGTGCGGTAGGCCATGAATTTCGCAATGTCTTGCGAGTGCACGAGATAGGTCGTGAATTCAACAAGATTTCCGAAGCTCGCGCCCTGCGAGGCGAGCGCGGCGCCGATATTGGCGAACACCTGCGCGCACTGGCCGTCGAAATCGGCCGGCGTCTTGCCGTCCTTGTCGGCGCCGACCTGGCCGGCGATGAACAGGAACTCCGATGCCTTGACGCGGGTGATTTGCGAATATTGCCCGAGCGGCTTGCCAAGGCTATCGGGGTTGAGGATCTTGATGTCGGGCATGGCGGGCTCCGCGGCTGTGTGAAAAGACGCAAAACCGTAGCCTCAGCGTCATTGCCGTGAAAGCGGGAATCCGACGCGGGGACTTGCGCCCGGCGCGCGTCATCCCATCTGTGGCGGAAGCTCAACGGTGGGCAGGACAATGGCCTTCGCACGCACAGCATTTGCCGGGTTTCATTACGGTTCCGGCGCCGGCCCCTAC
>DASYNQ010000322.1:0-7101 GCA_036008425.1 Methylocella sp.
GCAGGTGATGCGCTCTCCGACGCACGCACTGGCAAGAATGGCCAACATGCTCTGGTCGGGATGTTGCGGCAATCCATATTTGGGCGACTTGCCGGATATGAAGATGTGAACGACGCTCAACGCCTGCGCCATGATCCCGCCATGCGGTGGATAGTCGGCGGAAAGGCGGCCTCGGATGCAGCGGCTTCGCCGAGCCAGATGGGCCGCTTTGAGACGCGCTGGCTCACGGCGGAAAAGAACCTTTCGGCGCTCGCTGATCTCTCCGGCAAATGGATCGACAGCGTTCATGGTCGCCGTCCACCGAGAGGTATCTTGCTTGACATGGATTCGAGCGTCAGCCCGACGCATGGCGAACAGGAAAACAGCGTCTGGAATGGCCACTATGACTGCACCTGCTATCATCCGCTGTTCGTGTTCAACCAATTTGGCGATCTGGAACGCTGCGCCCTGCGCCCGGGCAACGTTCACAGCGCCGACAGGTGGGACGGCGTTCTGAAGCCGGTCGTGGCGCGGTATCAAGGCAAGGTCTCGCGCATCTATTTCCGGGCCGACGCCGGCTTCGCCAATCCCGATGTCTACGAGTTCCTCGAAGCCGAAGGGATTAAATACGCCATTCGCCTGCCGGCGAACCGCATCCTGCAGGAGCGTATCGGCTATCTGCTCAAACGCCCGGTTGGTCGCCCTTCCAATGACGTGCGCCGATCGCATGCAAGTTTCACCTATCAGGCCGGAAGCTGGACGAAGCCGCGCCGCATCGTTGCCAAGGTCGAGTGGAATCCGGGCGAGCTTTATCCGCGCGTCGGCTTCATCGTCACGAACATGTCGAGGCCATCCGAGAATGTCGTGGCCTTCTACAACAAACGCGGCACGTGCGAACAATGGATCAAGGAGGGAAAGGGTGCGATCCGATGGACACGGCTGTCATGCCGCTCGTTCGCCGCCAACGCCGTCCGCCTTCAGCTCCATGCGCTCGCCTACAATCTCGGCAACTTCCTCCGCACGCTCGGGACGCCAGAGCCGATCAAAGATTGGTCGCTGACGAGCCTCAAAGATAAGCTGATCAAGATCGGCGCTAAGGTCGTCAGTCACGGTCGCTACGTCGCCTTCCAGATGGCCGAAGTCGCCATTCCAAGAAATCTCTTCGCCGACATCCTGCGGCTCATCGCGGAACTGCGGCCGCCGCCCGATGCGGCGCCCGCATGAAGTCTTTGGTTGTCATGCTTTCGAGCGAAGCCCACGGGAGAGATGCGTCCGGATTACAACAAATTCGGCGTTTTCGGCGCTCGGCGCGCCAATGTCACGGGTTGGGAGCACGAGAGCCCCTGTCTAAGGTTTGGCATTGCCAAAATCCGTCGAAAGCGGCAAGCTCAGCGTCAACAAGGCCGGCATCCGGTGGATGTCGGTTGAAACCTTCCATGCGATTCCGGGGCGTGGGAATCGTCCTTCAAAGCAGACTCGGCGTGAATCGCCCTGCTTCGCGAACTTAATCGTAGTAGTCTGACTGGTCGATCCTCTTCCGGGGGTTTATCGACCCATTTCCCTCCTGCGGGGCTGGAAATAGCGTTGTATAGTTGCGCTATGTTCATTCCTCCGTTAGCATATTCATACAACGCCTTGCGATTGTTGCGCCATTTATCAGCCATCGGGGCCTGATGCCACAAAATGAGGTCTCCAAGACGTAGAGATAAAGGCGAGACGGGAGACTAGACCCAATCGGAGGAATGCGATGTCCACATTGGTTTATGATATTGGCCTTCACGACGGTATGGATACAGGCCACTATCTGAGAGAACGGTCCCGCGTGGTGGCCATCGACGCCAATCCGGTAATGTGCGCGGCGGCTGAAGCTAATTTTCGCGATTACATTCGGACTGGGCAACTAAAGGTGATCAACCGTGGAGTGGCTGAACATAAGGGTCAGTTCGAATTCTGGGTGTGCGATGACGTGTCAGAGTGGAGTTCGTTCCATCCGGACATAGCTTCTCGCAATGGGGTGAAGCATCATGCAATTACCGTTGATTGCGTTCCGATCATTGATATCATCGATGAGTTTGGCGTCGCTGATTACATGAAGATTGATATAGAGGGGAATGACCGAATTTGTATTGCAGGCCTAACTTGTGCCACTGCATCTAAATACATTTCGATAGAGATGGATTATTCTCAAGGAGACCAAGATATTCGAAGGCTCTTTGAGCTGGGGTATCGTGGCTTCAAGGTAATTTGTCAGAACAACTCATGGCACCAAGTAACCATAAGGAATATAGGGTTCTATCAATGGGGACCCAATCATTTTATCATTCGCCGTTTAAGGAGGTTGAGGGCGGCCGTCTCCAAACGTTTGTCTGGAAGAAGGCTTGGTGAGTCAGGCCCGTGGGGCGAAAGGACATCAGGGTCTTGGCACTCCGTAGATCATGCCCACTCCGTCTGGTGCTTGCTTCATGAGCTTGATGAGCGGCTCGGCACGCAGGGTTTGGGTTGGTGGTGGGACATTCACGCCAGAAAATAGAGGCAACAATCAACCCCGACGCATGCGCCCCTGTTTTCTAATCGAAACGACATGAATTTTCCTGGTTCGTCGATCTTGCGGGCGGGGATCACGCGCTGTCGAAGCGGATCACCGGGGCAACGGCGGCCGAGACCCGCGCGCGCATGGCCTTAATGCGCGAAGCGCCGGGTCGACATCCGACCGACGCCGGTTAAAAGGCTAGCCATTGCCGATGGGCGAAGCTTGGCCAATGAAGCCCGAAGGCTGATCCTCGCTGGACTGAAGGCCACGCCCTCCAAGTCCGCACCTGGCAAACCTGACGGGGGCGGAGGCTGCCTCGATCGTGTTTAACTTCGAACGCCCCCCTGAGGCCTTCTATTTACTTCGGAAAGTTGCTCGCCTTGGTGCGTCGATCGACATTGGCGCCGACGGCCAGCTTCAAGTCGAGCCGGAAGCCGCTGTGCCTAACGATTTGCGCGAGAAAATCTTCGCCTCGATGCCCTGCGAGGATTTCAGAAAATTCAGCGGGCTTTCGAGGAGCTGGTGGAAATCGCTCAGAAAGCGGATGCGGCTGGGACCAAATACTTCATTTTCCCGGTCGATGGAGGGGATGTAGAGCTTGCCATCTACAGTCTTCGCGGCCCGTTGGAGCCTTGGATTTGGTGCGATCTTATGAACCGGCGGGATGACATTGTTGCGGCGTTGCGAACTTTAAACGTCACCCGCCCCGTTGGCATTACGGAAATTCTCGAAATGGTCAAAAATTACGATAAACGCTCGGGGCTAAACTGATGAGCGCGCGGATTGACCTAACAGGCAAACGCTTTGGGCGCTTGACTGTATTGGGATTTTCTCATGTGAAGAACCGTAAGGCTTACTGGTCGTGCCAGTGCGATTGCGGTGCAACAAATAGCCCTCTCGGCGGGAACCTGCGAAGGGGGAGGACCAAATCCTGCGGGTGTCAAGAACATCGATTTAGTGCAACACATGGGATGTGCGAGACTCCGGAGTATCATATTTGGGAGAACATAATTTCCCATTGCTACAACCCGAGAAATGCTGCTTACCACATTTACTCCTCGCATGGGATAACGGTGCAGGACAGCTGGCGCTTTGGCGAGAACGGGAAGACCGACGCAGAGTGCTTTCTGTCAGACATCATCGAGGACATTGGCCGTAGGCCAATAACGACGGCAACTATGTTCGCGGGAATCTGCGCTGGTTGCCGTACAGGGAATCGACGATGAACCGTCGAGGGTGGATCAACTCCACGTCAATTTACAAAGGCGTTTCCAGGGTCGGGGATCAGCGTAAATGGTTAGCGAGGATTGGTCTCGACTGGACCACAATCCGCCTCGGCCACTTCGTTGACGAGCACCTTGCGGCGGCTCACTACAACATGGCCGCGCGCATTCTCTTCGGCCCATACGCGGTGTTCAACGAAATTCCGGAAGAGCTTTCCGACGTTCAGTTGAGCGACCGCGCTCTCGATAAGATCAACCGCGCCATGTTCGGCGAGCGTATCGATTGGCTCACCGCCATGCGGGCTCAAGCGGTCCACATGTGACATTTAGCCAGCAAGGATAGGCGGCGGCCGAAAGCTGGGTTTGCGTTCCCGGTTTCCTTGCTCTCATAAACGCCGCGCGTGCACGCGATAAGGATCAACTCGCGTGGCTCTCAATCTACTCGCTCAATTTTCCTCCGACATAGAAAACCTTATTGCAGACGAGCCGTCAGATCGAGGCTTTGCTCGCCGCTTCGCGCCGAAAATTTTCATGGGCGGCGGCGGCGGAACTAACCCGGCTGCGGGTGCGACGGCGGAATTTGGGCAGGCACCGGTTTAACGGACTGGTTCGGGCAGCTCAAGGGCGAAGATATGTGGGCGATGCAACAGCTGAACCCGGATATCAGCTCGATGCTTAATACCGCCTTCGACCCGCAGCAAGCTCTTTATGACCGCACCCTTCAGCAAACCACGGATCAAACCCGCTCCGGCGAGGCGGCGCGCGGTGTCGCGAACACTCCCTACGGCGCGGCGGCCGAGGGCAATACTCTCTCCAACTTCAACATCGACTGGCAAAATCAACAGCTCCAACGCCAGCAATCAGGGCTTGCATCGGCGGGCAACACTTACGGGGAACTTATCCAAGGCGGCGCGACGGCGGCCCAGCCTGCCGAGTCGGCGATAAATGCGTACGCCAGTGCGTACAACACTTCGTCGCAAGCCCAGACTGCTCAGAATCAAATGCAGCAACAGGCCAGCCAGTTCGGCGCAAGCCAACTAGGCAGTCTTGGCGGCTCCTTGGGCGGCTTGGCTGGCAAGGGGGGGTAGGCCATGGCGCTCGGCGGTCCCGCCTCGTTAGGCGCCGGAATTATTCGTGGCTTTGCGGAAAGGCAACAGCACGCGCAGTCCAGCGTGCGCGAACGGCTTAACGAATCTCTCCGTCTCCTCAAAGAAGACCGCGAGGCGAAAGACGCAATCGCCAAGGAGGGGATGGCCTACGAGAAGGCGAAGGCCGAAGCCGCTCTAGCTCAGAGCGAGCTTGTCATGATCGAGCAACGGCGCGCGCAAATCATGGCGTCTCCCGGCGCGCCGTTCAAGGACGCGGCGCTCGAAGGTCATCTTGAAGAGGCTAGGTCTCGGCTAGAGGACGCTCATGCGGAATTGCAGGAAAGGCAAGGCGCGCTTCAAGACCTGATCGCGGATCGAGACGCTAGGGTAAGAGACGGTCTCAAGTCTCCAATGGCCCCCAAGATTGGCGAGAAAGTTGGAGGCTTGTTTGGGTCTAGAGTGGGCAGTCATGCTGCGACTGAAGACGACCGACAGAAGGCTATTGACGAAAGAAAGGATGAAATCAGCAAGGCGGAGGTGGGGCAACAGGCGGAATTCAACAAGGCGGCTAACCCAGTTGAGCGCGAGATAAGGCAGGCTCAGGCCGTCGAGAGCAGGGAGCGGGCAAAGATAGCCGGAGGCGAGAAGGCGATCGAGACCGGCCAATCGCAGCAAGGGGCGATCAACGAAGAAAAGCGGAACGCTCAGACGTTCCCGCTCGACAAGGAGTCGAGCGAGCTTCGCGCGAAGCAGCAAGAGGCGCTTGCGGCGGCAGCGGCTCACATGCAGGAAATCCAGGCTCGGCAACAGCAACAGGCGGCATTGCATGCCCAGCCCGGATATGCCAGGGCGATGCAAGGCGGCGCCGCGACCGGAAAAGGCGGCGGCGGGGGAGGCTTGCTAGGGGCCATCACAGGCAAGGGAGGAGCAGGCGGGGCGCCTATGGCGCAAGGCCAGCCAGTGCCTTCCACCGGCCCGGCGGGAGGCTCCCAAACCACGCCAGGCGGCGGGCCGACCGTTGGACAGTCTCTTGTCCCCATTGCCGGAAAGCTGTTGCAAATGCCGCTGCCGCAAGCCGTTGGCTTGATCAAGGGAGCGCTCGGTGGTAATGCTGGCGGTTCTAGGCCCTCAGCCCCACCAGGACAGGCGCCGTCTGGTTCCCCCCAACAGACAGGGCCAGACGGCGCCCCTAAGCCGTCCGCGCCTAGACAGAGCGGCGGCGGGACGCAGCATTTTCATTTTCATCAAGCGCCAATGCCGCCTAGCCGGCCTGACTCAATCGCGCCGTCATTCACGCCGGCGCGTTTTGACGGCGTGAATGGCGCCAATGCCGGCGCTAACCAGCAAACCTCTGATTTCTCTTCGCATCCGGAGGTTCCGGCGAGCGAAGCTGGAAAATACTCTCCGCCGTCAAAACGCGCCGGCGTGAATGACGGCGTGAATGACGCTCAAGGGACGGATCGGTTGCCCTGGCCAGAAGTCGGGACCGTCATAAACGGGCATCGCTACAAGGGGGGTAATCCCCGCGGTACCGGAAGTTGGGAACAGGCTCCGGCGGGGGCAGACTGATGGGCGGCGGGGGTGGCGATGGCGGCGGCTTCTCGTCATCATTTAATACGCCGAAGTTTAGCTCGCCCCCGCCGTCTCCACCACCGCGCGTCCAGGTTCCCGTTCACCTTCGATAGCCAGGGGAATTCGCGGCTCAGACTGATTCCATTCGTCCCATGGCCATCTGGAGGCTTCGGTGATCTCTGACTCTTCGAAGCGGGCCTCGCCTCTAGCCGGGTGGCGACAACTCGCATTTCCGCGCCCCGAAATGAAGGTCGATTGCGGCGTGAACCCGAGAGCGCGATTGCGGTAATGGAGGACGGTGCGGATGGTTCGGTATGCCGACGCACCCCAGCTCTGGCCATGCTCCATGGCGACCGGAGCCTGCCGATGAGCCCCGAAACTGCCGCTCTTGTTTCCCATGTGCTTCCCAATTGCGCGTTCTGGGAAGCAATGCCGCTCTTTAGCTCCGCTAATAGTTTGATTTTATTGGTGAGCGCGATGGGATTCGAACCCATGACCTCCTGATTAAAAGTCAGATGCTCTACCAGCTGAGCTACGCGCTCTCTCTGGGAAGGATGGGCCTGCCTACAGCCTGGCTTCCAACGGGTCAATAGAAGGGACAGACGGGGGAAAACGCATCGTGCGCGCCGCTTTGAGCCGCGCAAAATCTTGGCCGGCATGATGCGATGAGCGGGTCAGCGGCGTCGAAGAGACGAGGAGGAAGCCTTTG
>DASYNQ010000323.1:0-2394 GCA_036008425.1 Methylocella sp.
CCGGAGGCGAGATGGCCGACGCAACCGAGCTTGTCGCAATTTGCCTTGGTCACAGCCTCGGAGGCCAGGCGTCCGTCGGCGTCGGCGCGCAGCCATTGCTCGGCCGAAAACGCATTCCGGCCACGGCCGATCACCGCGAGCCGACCATTCGCCGCGCGGAACGCCACGGCGTCGCCCGCGGGCGCCACCGCCATGTCGAAGGAAGGCCCCGCCGCCGCGCCGAGGAGGCCGAAGGCGGCAAGCGGTAGCGCCGTCGCGCGCAAAATCGCGGTCCGCCACAGCACGGAAGAAAGCACCGCGAGGCTGAGAAAAACAATCGCCCAGGGCGCGAAAGCGGGAAGGTGGATGGTTGATCCCGGCCAGCTCCCGATGGCGCGCGCGGCCCACATGACCCCGTCGATGCCCAGGCCGACGTAACGCCACACGAACGCGTCGAGGCCGAGCGGATATAGCAACGTGCCAAGAAGCGCGCCCGGCACCGCGAAAATTTCGATGATGGTTAGAGTCAGTGGATTGCCGATCAGCACATAGGGGCTGAGCTCATGAAAATTACAGGCCATGAAGGAGGCCGTGGCAGAGGTCGCGCAGAAGGTCGCGAACAACAGTCCCAAAGGCCCCCGCCGAAGCAGCGGCTTCAGGGTTTCGAGCGCCATGCGCTTGCGCTCGCCTTCGACCGGGCGGGATGCCTTAGCCAATGGCTCGTCACGGCCCCAGGAGGCCATGCGTGCTTCATAGACGGCAACCAGAGCCGCCACCGCCGCGAACGACAGTTGGAAGCTCGCACCCATGATTGCTTCTGGCTGGATCAAAATGACAAGCGCCGCGGCGATCGCGAGATTGCGCATGGTCAACGCCTGCCGGTCGAGCAGAACCGAAGTCAGCATGATCAAGGTCATGAACAGGGCGCGTTCGGTGCCCACCCGCGAGCCGGTCGCGATGTCGTAAAAAATAGCGCCCGCGATCGCGAAGAGAGCGGCCCATTTCTTGATTGGATAGCGCAAGGCGAGCGTCTGGCTCAAAGCCAAAAGACGGCGCAGGCCGACGAAAAAAATCGCGGCGACAAGCGTCATCTGGACGCCGGAAATCGTAATGATGTGAAAGATGCCGGCCTCGCGGATGATTTCCTTGGCTTCGTCGGACAACAGATCGCGCTTGCCGGTAACCATCGCCGCCGCGATCGCCCCCGAATCGCCGCCAACGATTTTGTCGATGCGGCGCGCCAGCGCATTGCGGCCGCGATCGATCGCCATCATGGCCGAGGCCGCGAGTCCGGGCGATTCGGGAGAAGGCACGACCTCGATGCGCCCCAGCGCATTGCCGACCGCGCCGAGCCGCGCGAACCAGGCGTCGCGCGCGAAATCATAGCCGCCGGGAAGGCTCGCGCGGGCGGGAGGGAGCAGCCTGGCCTTTAGGCTCACATAGGTGCCGGCCTCGAAAGGCGGCGTCCGGCGCATGGTCAGGCGAACCCGGAACGGCGTCTGTTGCGGCGCAAGCCCTTCGGCGGAATGAACCCGCAAAAGAAAGCGCGCGCCGTTGCGGCGAAAGTCCATCTCCTCGATAAAGCCTTGGAGCGTAACGATCCTGATCTTGTCAATGACCGGCGCCGCGACCCGCGCCGTCCGCAACGCCGCCGACAGCTCGCCAGCGAACACCGCGCAAAACCCGCAAAGGAAAAAAAACGCGACCCGCTTCGCGCGCGCAAAATAAGCGAGGACGCCGAGAGACATGGCCGCGGGCGCGATAAGCCAAAGCGAAGGTTCGCGGTCGGCGTAAAGATAGAGGACGACCCCCGCGCCGGCCGCGACCGGCAGCCAAAGAAATGGCCGGCAAAGCGACACCTCCGTCTCGAAGGCCCGCCCGAAAACCCCCCATAGCGGCGCAAGCTTGACGGCAAAGCCGCCAGCTTTGCCAAGGCGCCCGGCAGCGATTACTGTTTGAGATGTTACCGCCATGCGCGCATGTTAAAGCACTTTTGTCATTAATGGAATTGCAAAACTATTCATTTGTCATTAGCTGTACTGCGGCGTTTCAAATGCTTGCACGAATTGGCCAGAGGAATTTTTCTCACGCATTCGCCGTGCGGAACAAGACCATTACCACCATATCGCCGGACCCTACCTGCTTCGCTACGCGCAAGAGGCGTCGTGGCGCGAAGACCATCGCCGGATTAACAATGGAACAGGTGGTTTCAGGCTGACGATGAAGCACGGCTAGCGTGGACCTCTGCGGCGTAGATTACGCGTGGTTTTTGTGAATTAAGGGCACCTCGAAAAATATTCGCTTGAGGCGGGACGATCGGCGATTGAGGTCGCCGTGGTGTCGGTTTCCGGTTTAATGGGCGCCGGCCTTTCATCGAGGCTATTTGAAGCCGCTACCCGCGCAATCGGGAAGACG
>DASYNQ010000324.1:0-8946 GCA_036008425.1 Methylocella sp.
CAACATCCGCTTTCGCGACAACGCGCAATTGATGAACGTTTGTCAGCGTATCGTCAGTCAGGTGGGGCGCCGGGTCGACGACGCTTCGCCAATCTGCGACGCGCGTCTTGCCGACGGCTCGCGCGTCAATGTGATCGCTCCGCCGCTGGCGATTGACGGGCCCGTTCTCACCATTCGCAAGTTCAGAAAAGACAAGCTGACCCTGGATAAGCACGCCTATCGCGACACGCAACGACAAGAAATACTGCGGACCCGACATTACCGCTTGATTTACAGCTCAATATGCCATACCTTCCTGACATGAGGCGACTGAAAGCGTCACAAAATGTCGCCTTGCTGGGTCCGCCGGGGGTCCGCTATGAAGCTCACACTCAATCGCATCGATAGTTTGAAATGCCCGGAAGGCAAACGCGACGTGCTCGTTTTCGACGATGAGCAACGCGGCCTTGGCGTGCGGGTCACGGCAAGCGGCGGTAAGACTTATCTGGCGCAATACAGCTTCCACGGCCAGAAGCGTCGAGTCCCGCTCGGCTCATGCAGCGCCGTCTCGCTGGCCAAAGCTCGCGATGCGGTGCGCGCCATCATGGGCGACGTGGCGAAGGATGTTGATCCGGCGGCTGAGCGAAAGAAAGCCAAGGCGCAGGAAGCTTTGACGCTCTCCGCATTGCTCACCGACTGGCAAGCCTTGCATCTGGCCGGCAAGCGGCCGCGCTATGCCTCGGAGGCCGTGAGAGCGGTGCGCAATGCCTTCTCCCGCTATCTCGACCTCCCCGCCGCCGATCTCGACCGGGCGATAGTCGTCAAGACGATCGACGCTATGGCGCGAAAGGGAAGCGCGGCGATGGCGGCGCGAACAACGGCCTATGGCAAGGCCGCTTACGGTTGGGCCGTGAAGCGTGGCGCTCTCTCAATCAATCCTTTCCTCAACCTCCCCGTGGCACCTACCACAAAACGAGAGCGCGTGCTGTCCGATGACGAACTCGGGGCAATCTGGCGTGCCACGGCTGGCGCCGGGGCGTTCAACGGCATCGTCCGCCTGCTCATGCTGACCGGCCAGCGCCGCGAGGAAGTGGCAGGCATGACATGGGCGGAATTGTCCGGCGATTTCTCTATTTGGACCATCCCCGCAAGCCGTGCCAAGAACGGCACAACCCATATCGTTCCGCTGTCTGGACAAGCGCAAGACTTGCTGCGCGTAGTGCCGCGCTTTGGAGCGCATAAGACCGACGGCTTCGCTCAATCGGGCTTGGAGCTGGTCTTTCCCGGCCTTCGCGGCACATTCAACGGCTGGGGTAAGGCGAAAGTGGCTCTCGACGCCAAGTCCCGCGTGACGAATTGGCGGCTTCACGACTTGCGCCGCACGGCCGCGACCGGATTGCAGCGGCTTGGCGTGCGCCTCGAAGTGACGGAGCAGGTTCTTAATCACGTATCGGGTAGCCGGGCCGGGATCGTTGGGGTTTATCAGCGTCACGATTTCGCCTCGGAAAAACGCGCGGCGTTGGATGCGTGGGGCGCGTATGTGCAAGCTATCGTCGAGGGACGCGCGGCCACGGATAATGTGGTGACGCTGCGAGCTTGAAGGTTTCGCGCATCGAACAAGGGCGCGAACGATCCGCGCAAGGATAGGCCGGCCAGCCGACAAGCGAGGTAGTCCACTCGTTTCCTTGCGTTCACCGGACAATCGCAAGGACACGCGATGATCAAACCCTTGCCCACGGGCGCGATTTCCCTAGACGCCGCCGTCGAGATGATGGTTCGGCACAAATGTCCCGGACCGGGCGTAATTTTGCGGGATGACGGCGAAGACGCGTTCCGCGAGCTTTGCAAACTCGTCCTGGACAAGCGGGTCCACCCGCGCGGGCAGACCTTGGACGGTAAGACTTTCAAAGCCGGCCGGGATCAATTCATTGACCTGCAGGAACGCTATATTTTTATGGCCGCCGCGCTGCGATACCCGGCGGGAGTCGAGGGCCTAGGAATCGAAGACCCGCCGTCATACGAACTTTTCGACGCGGACGGGAACCGTTATCGCCACGCCCGGCTTGTCTTTCGCGAAAGCGAGATTAAGACGGCATTTGGCATGGCGGCGGAGCCCCTGGCGATCAGTGCGCCGCCGCCGCCGGAGAAACCATCGCCTGGCAAGGCTTCTCCAGTCCTAGCGGCCGTTGCGGACGCTGAGATAGTCGAACTCCTGAAAGAAGCCCGGTGCACCAACAACATGAATGTCGCGTGGGCTTTGGTAAAAGCCAAGTTCCCCGGCGTCATGCAGAAACGGTTTCGCGCGCTCTGGAGAAGGAAAGGTTTCGGAGCGTCACGTGGCCGCCGCCCTAAATGCGTGGGGTAATTATAATTGCGTGAAAAAGTGAGCCACGCATTTAACAACAATTAGGCCACGCAATTTTCATCTGCTTCACTTGTCGCACGAAACGCAATTTCGAAGCGACAGGAAGCACGATGCAAATTCTCTCCTATGATGAAGCCGCGAAGCGCATAGGCCTAGTTCGACGGTCGCTTGAACGACTGATCTCAACGGGCGAAGGCCCGGCCGTCATCCACATCTCGCCACGGCGCCGAGGCATTGCGGAAAGCGATCTTGAGCGTTGGGCCATGGCCCGCCGGCACGCGCCGCCCGGCGAGACGGCAAGTAAGCCCGCCACGCCGGACGAAGCCGCGTGAACGATGGCATTCAAACGCGAAGCCCGGGGCGCTTGCGGCGCCGCCGGGCCTTCGGGGATGTCATGCGTTCAGGCTGACCCTTCCCGAATACCGCAAAATTCGCCCCCTACGCAAGCGGAAAATACGAGGCTGATTCGCTCGCGCGTGGGCTCCGCCGCCCCGCTCCGATTGTTCATCCCGCACCGCGAGCTCCTGGCTTGCGGAATCGATCCCGACTGCTTGCGGGGGGTGCGGGCATGATCCCCGCCGACCTAATCGAATGCGCGCGGGCCGTCAGGATCGAGGATGAACTTGCCCGGCGAGGCATTACGTTGCGCGGACGCGGAAGCGAGAGGTGCGGGCCATGTCCGCAATGCGGAGGAACGGACCGGTTTTCGGTCAACATCAAGGATCAAGTTTTCAATTGTCGAAGGTGCGAGGGCAAGGGCCGGGGCGCGGTTGATCTTGTGATGTTTCTCGACGGTTCGGCTTTTAAGAGCGCCGTTGCGACGCTTGCCGGGGAACCGCGCCAAGCGCCGGCACCGGCGGCGGCGGAGCGCGTACAGCAACCGAAGAAAACATATTTCGACTATGTGGACGAGGCCGGGGTTGCTCTGTCTCGCGAGGTAAGGCTGGAACGGCCGGGCGCAAAAAAGCAAACCTGGCAAGAGGCGGCGGACCCCGACCGGCCCGGCCAATGGATCAACGGCGAGGGCTGCATGACCGGCGTGCGCCGCGTGCCTTTCCAGTTGCCGGGACTACTCAAGGTGTTGAAGACCGGCGAGACGATTTTCATTGTTGAAGGCCCGCGCAAGTGCGGACCGCTTTACGAATGGGGGCTTTGCGCGACGTGCAACATGGGCGGGAGCAGCGCCGCCTCGGTTTGGCGAGAGCACGCGAAAGAGTTTTTCCTTCCGGTTTATAGTTCCCCGGTTGTCATCCTTCCGGACAATGACGCTCCCGGCGCCGAGAGTGCGGCAATCATCGCGGACGCTCTCGCCAGTGTTGGCGTGGCGGTTCAAATTCTCGACCTGCCAGGCCTTCCGGTGAAAGGCGATCTTATCAATTGGATTGACGGCGGCGGAACGCGCCAACAATTCCTTGATCTTGTCGAGGCCGAGGCCAGGGCATGGGCGCCAAGCGAGGCGGCGAGCGAGCGGATTGGGGTAAATTCTAAGGCGTTTGCCGGGAACGGGAAGCAGCATAAGGGGGGAACAAAGCCCGCCGGTCCCGGCCAAGATTTACACCTATGACGAAATGGTCACTCTCCCGCCGCCGGATTTTGCGGTGCACGGCCTTGTAGTGCGCCGCGCGAAAAACGTGATGTTTGGTCCGTCGAACGTCTTCAAGAGTTTCATCGCCACGGATTTCGGCGGGAGCGTTTCGACCGGGGCAACCTTTCACGGCATGGCGACGAAAAAGATGAAGGTCTTTTATGTCGCGAATGAAGGGGCTCACGGAGTCGGCCGCAAGCGTATAGCGGCTTGGATGGCCTATCACGGAATCCCGCTCGAAGCACGGAGCAACATTTTCCTGATCAAAGCCGAGACGATCCTTCCGAATGAAATCTCCCGCAACAATTTGCTCGCCGCAATCCGCCTGCTTGTCGAGCCCGACGAAGATTTTTTCATCATCTTCGACGTGTTGCGCGGAACAATGACCGGCTCTGAAAGTGACGACGAAGCGGCGCACGCATGGACCGCAGCCGCCGAAATTCTCATTGCCGAGGGCGCAACGATTTTGACGGTGACACATAGCCCCTACAGCGATGACGCGAGGATGCGCGGTCATTCTCACCTTTGGGGGAGCTTTGACGCCAGGCTCCAAGTCGAAGGCGACAAGGAAAAACGAACGGCCGTTCTCAAGATTGACCGCATTAAGGATCACGAATCGACAGGGCAATGGGGCTTCACGCTCGACGAGCAAGAGACGGATGAACACCCGGGCGAGTTTTCGCTTGTGCCGAGGCTCGACGGAACTGTGAGGCCGAAAAAACGCGGGCGGCCGGGGAAACAAAATTATCTTTTGGTGGAGGTTATCGAGCAAGCGATTGCCGAGGCCGGGGTGATGATCATGCCATTCAGCGACGGGCCGGCAATAAAGGCCGTCTCTGATCGCACCGTGCGGGAGCGATATTATTTGCGCATGGGCCAAAAGGAGCCCGACGACGCGGCGGACAGGGAGCGCGTTCGGAAAGCCTTCAACCGGCCCCTCAAGGCCATGATCGACAAAAAGGAAGCCTTGGCGCACCTGAGAGACGGGGAGCGGTTCTTGTGGCTTCCGTGACAGCGGGACATGCGGCCGGGACATATATTCCCCTCTTAAGGGAGGGGAAATATGTCCCGTCCCGCCCGGCGGAGCGTTTGTCGCTAATTTGTATGAAGGGAGGAGTGCGCGGGTGGGGGTTTGATTCGGTCATCGGCATCGGAGGGATAGGATCAGGGGCTGAGCTTAACGGCATAGCCCGCAAGCTGACGTGGATCGGGATTGACAAGCACCTGATTAAACACGATCCGAACCGTCCATTTGTCAACGAGAACAATCCGCTCGTAGCGTTCGACCATTTTCGGTATTTTGAGCCAGGGTTGTCGTTAAAGGATATAGCCCCCGTCTTGACAAACGCATGTGTACGCGTTTCGGCCCAAGGACACTCATGGACTCCCTGTCGCCCGAAGAGCGGCAAGATGTCGAAGGAATTCTTCGACTTGCGGAGAACGAGCCACCTTCCAGCCAACGGGCTGAACGGGACTTCCACGATACTAGCGTCGAATGCCCATCAACATCTTGTGGCGGATAATTCACATTTATCCATGAACCGCCTGGCGGAGACGGAGCCACTGATGCGGAGACAGCTCGAAATATTCCTGTCCTTCATGGCGCGGACTGGCCACCAGCACCCAGTTTTGTCGGTGTCATTCGGCAACTACGAAGGACTCCTCGTCGCGATGGGCCGCAGCAAAGCCAAGGCCCGTGCCGCCATCAAAGCGCTCGCCCGCGCGCATGGGGTGAAGTTGTAGATCGCCGGCGCGGATCGCGATGATGGCATATTGTCGTGATTGAATAATCGTTATTGTGGGAGACCGCGCTTCCTACGCGGGCTTTTTCAACGGGACAACGTCGCTGCTGCCGGACTTGTCCATCGCGCTGGCGTAACGGGCGTAGCGGGGGTGTCCGCTACGTGTAGTAAGTCCTTGACACTACGCCGGTTACGCCCGCTACGTATAAAAACAGATAAAGTTCCAAATGGAAAAATCTATGGCGTAACTGGAGGCGTAGCGGCCCAGCCCGGGCCCGATGAAGTCGCGCTTGGGGAACGCAAGGGCTTGGCTTCGGACAGCGTGCCGGAGCCCTACCTCGATGCTTGGGCGCGGCTGCAATGCCAACACGTCACGGTTGAGCAATGGCGGCAGGCAGTCGATGACGCGGGCCGGTTCCTCGACCAATGGGGAAGTGTGGCGGCTGAGTTCCATGGCCGCCCGGCGATCTGTTTGACGTGCCTGGCGGCCGGCATTATCAGCGGGGGCGAGCCATGGGAATTGAGTTGGCGCTGAGATTCCGCTTGTCGAAGGTTGAGCCCCTTGATTCAATGCGTGCTCGATTCGACACGCCTCGCGTGGCCTCCATCGAGAGCCTCCGATGAACACCAGCATGCGAGTGAAGTTTGATCGTCCGCCCGTCGTCGAAGTGGCGTGCAGCGTTTCATTCTCGGCCGCGAAGCCTTTGCGCGGCATCCACATCGGCCTCTACCGAGAGCGCATTCGGAGTGTTTTTCCTCAAATCGAAGAAGTGCCGCCATTGGCCCTGGTGGTCGAGCTTCAGGAGCCAGGAACGGGCGGGGTGGGATTGGGATATACCGTTGGCCCGCTGCCACCTCTGCGGCGCACTTTGTTCGTCAGCGAAGACGGACGCAATTTGATTCAGGTCCAGGAGGATCGGTTCATCTTTAACTGGAAAAAGGCCGCCGATGATGACCAATATCCCAGCTATGACGAGGTCATCGAGCGCTTCAATTGCCATCTCGCCGGCTTTCTTGAGTTCGCCATTGAGCAAAGCATAGGACCGCTCGTTTATCGGCAGTTCGAACTGATCTACGTCAACCTAGTCCCGCTAGGTGCAGCGGAGGTAGAGGTTACTGAGAGCCGGCTTTTGGTCGATCACGTTCGCGACACAGCGCGACCGCGCTTTCTGGGGGAGCCGGTGGGCGTTAACTGGGTCTCGATATACGAACTACCGAACCATGAGGGCCGGCTATATATGACAGCTCAATCAGCGCGAGCGCCCGACGGGCGGCGCATTCTTCGTCTCGATATGACTGCGAGAGGTATTTCGGCCAACACCGCTGACGCTGGCCGACGGGCTTGGTTTGACCAGGCACATACCTGGATTACAAGAAGTTTTGCAGATCTTACCGCAGAGGATGTACAACAGCGGGTTTGGGGAAGGAAGGCCTAATGACCCTTGCAGTAACCTGGGTTCAGACAACCCCGATCGAGGCATTGAGAGATGCCTCGGCGCGGCCCTGGTATCCGCCCTGGCGCGCTTGGCCATCACCCGCGCTAACCGTGGCGGTCGTACCGGGCGAAGCCGCAACCCGCGAAGCTCTTGACCGTGAGGAGACGCGGCAGGCGATGATTGCTCTTCTTCGTCGCTTCGCCGACTTCGGCCTTTCTTGGTATGGCGGAGAGCTGGCGAAGATCACGGTGACGACAGAGCAGGTTTCTGAGGCGTTCTTGCGCGCACTTCCAGCCTCCAAAGCGTTTCCAAAGGTTTCTCCGGATGGCGAGGGCGGTCTGATGATGGTCTGGGAAGGTGCGGGCAACCCGTTCCTTCTCACGATCAACGATCTGCATCTACATGGAGTGATAGCCGCGCGAACTCCGCATGCAGAGTACATCGACGGTGTACCTCTCGACTCGGCACAAGTGATCCCAGACAAAATTCTAATTGCCATTCCGGCTCGGTAAGAAACTGGCCGACAATGCCTATCGTCGAGCCTATTCCGGACGAGGATGCAATCCATCGCCAAATTGATTTCCCGAGAATGTACAATGACGCAAAGGAAATGATCTGGCAGAATGTCTTCCTGTTTCCACAGGGGGAGCCGGAATCGGTGGTTTGGGGCAAATACGCACCGACCGCGGATGATGTTCATCGCAGCGGCTGCAATCGTGAAGCCACAACGCGCAAGCGAAATCCTGACATGCGGTATGTCGGGTTCATTTCCTCTACAGCTGGGACTGTGCGAGCTATCAGAACTCGCCCAGGACACGGATTTTCTGTGGTTCATGAACCCACTGAGGGAATACACCACGCCATGGTCTCCTATCTGTCGGCCGCTGGAACGGCGCTGAAGCCAAGTGAAAAATCGGAGTTGAAATTCGCGCTGAGCCAAGCGTTTGGAGCACTTGTCCCGCACTCCTGCGAGTGACGGGCGAGCATGAACTTGACATCGGGTGCAACCGGTATGAGTCACGCGCCAGAGTTCATCGACAACCGGGACGGCAACACGCTTGCCGAAGCACTGGCGCGCGTGCTGGGCAGCTGCATCCCGGGCGGTCTCGACGGGGCGACAGTCCGACCCGAGGAACTCGCAATTGCAAGCGGACCTATACGCTCACTCTGGCACATAGCTGGGCTTGCCGCGTGGATTGGCTTGAAGAAATCTCTGCATTGCTTGTGCTTCCGGATTGTCCGGCTCCAAGGCAGCGTAGCTTGCTCACTTGCTCACTTGCTCATGTAGCGAGGTTGAGCAAGCTGGCCTTACTGCAAAGGTTCTGAGACAATGGTTTTAGCCGGCGGCGGCACACGGACGCACCGCGCAAAAAAAAAGGGGCGGATTCGCTCATGGGAGCCCTCGACGCACAAGCCAAAACGGCACACGATCCTCGCTGGCCAAGGAAAAAGGAAACGGATGAGATGAGGCCGGAAAGAGACGCAAAAACGGGCCGGTTCCTTGTGGGCCATTCGAGCGTGGGCCATCGCTTCTTACCAGGTAATAGCGGGCTTCCCGGGCGCCCCAAGGGCGCGCGCAACAAGCTCGCCGAGGCGATGATCGATGACCTCTACCGCGACTGGAAAGAGCATGGCATTCAGGCTATCACAAAGGTTTTCGAGACGCGCCCGGCGGACTATCTCAAGATTGTGGCGATGATCGTCTCGAAGGCTGAGGACCTGAGCTTGGACAGCGAAATGCGCGACGCGGCCGTTGAGGCATACATCGAGGAGCGACGGCAGAAGGCGCTCAAGATGATTGCGAAGATGGACGAGGGTGAATGATCACGCGATTTGTCC
>DASYNQ010000325.1:0-5119 GCA_036008425.1 Methylocella sp.
CAGCGGCTTCAAGGCGACCACGAGCTGGGCCGTCGAACAATTCGGATTTGCAATGATGTTGCGCTTGGCGAAACCCGCGATCGCCTCGGCGTTCACCTCTGGCACGATCAGAGGCACGTCGGAATCGTAGCGCCAGGCGGAAGAATTATCGATGACGACGCAGCCTTGGCCCGCGATTTTCGGCGCCCATTCCTTCGAGACAGCGCCGCCCGCCGACATCAGGCAGATATCGGTTCGGCTGAAATCGAAGTTTTCCAGCGATTTGCATTTCAAAATCTTGTCGCCGAAGGAGACCTCCGTGCCGATCGAGCGGGGCGACGCAAGCGCCACGACCTCATCGGCCGGAAACCGGCGCTCGGCGAGAATATCAAGCATTTCGCGCCCGACGTTTCCGGTTGCGCCGACAACGGCAAGCTTGAAACCCATCTTCTCCTCCGTCCACAAATCGCGGTGTAGTTCGGGTAAGCCCCAAGGTCACCGACAATCACCAAGTCCAATCGTTTATCCAATCTTGCGGCCCAAGGGAAGACGGGCCTTCTCTGACCAAATCGCGTATTGTATTCTGCAATACTGTTGTATCTAGGAGGCCGAGCGTTTGATCATAATTTTTGGCTTCATTCGAAACAGGTAGTATTATATTTGGATGCAGCTTCCTATAGTATAATACGGCTGCATGAACGATGAAGTTTTCGAAGGCGCATTAAATGCCTGTTGGAAAGTATATGCGACAAGCATTGTTAGCCTCTCGTTGTGTTTCGGCAGGTCATGAGGGAAATCTAACAGCGAATCCTGATCCCGATCTGCGTGTTTAAAAAACGACGCAATGCTATAAAATAAACGAAAAAATTCGTTGGTTTTTTCGGGCCTTACAATCACTTGAAATTCATCGACGATCGAACCAACAAGCGCACGCACGTCTCGACAAATGCGTAGCGAACTCATTATGAACAAATGGATCGCGAACGGATCGCCGTCACTGAATTGAAGTTTTACCGCCTGAATTAGCAGTCGTTCTGCAGCGTCTCGCTTTCTGAGTCTCGCCATATGGAACTTTCAAACTTTCTTCGCCAAACTCTCGCTTCGGCCTCGACACGCCCACCAGAGGCTTAACGCTGAGAAGGCGGTATTAAATTTGACTTTCAAAAAACGCGCCGCACCCGGCGCGAGGATGAATTATGCGTTTCGCTGTCTTGCTAAGCCAAAACCCGACCGCTGAGAAGTGCGCCCCGATAAACACAGCAACTTTAACGGAGCCAAAATGCGCGCGGTGCAACCAAACCGGGGTCTATGCGTTTAGGCTAAGAAAGCCTTGGAGTTTCGAAATGTTTCACAATAAGGTATCGATCGTCCTGGCCGCCGCCGCCTTGGCCGCGCTCACGGCCTCCGCCAACGCGCAAACCAAACCGCGTCATCGCCACCGCCAGCAGGTGGCGGAGCGGTACTACGACGAACGTCCGCCGCTCACCGTCAACCGGCGCAGCTTCCTCGATCCCGGACCGGCCGTTCCGGTCGGCAGCATGTCGAACTACGTGACGGCCAATACGATCTTCAACCGGACGCCGGACCAAATCTTTGACAAGTCGGCGTTCGGAAACGAACTCCTCCCGTCGCCGCTCGAAATTCCCGCTCGTGCGGGGCCCATCATCGAATTCGAAACCCCCGCCTATGATTATTGACGAAAATGGGCTGGGCGGTGCGGAAAGGGCGGCGCGCGGGCACGATCATCGCGAGGACGCGGCGGGCACCATAGGCGAAGGATCACCGCCGGCACGCGCGGGGATGCCGGAGGGCTCGAAGAGGGGGTGGGGACGCAACATGCGCTCCGCCGAAGCGATGAGTGCCATCTCATAGGACTGCCGCCGCTCCGTTTCCTCGAGAACGCCGTAGACGCCGGAGACGGCGCGGCCGAGTGCCGCTCCGGTTGTGAGGCCCTGCACCAGCGCGGCGGCGAAAAGCGCGGTGAAGAGATCGCCGGTCCCCGAGGGGCGGCAGGAAAGCCTGGGAGTCGAGACCATCCAAGCGGCCCGTGGCTCGATTGCCAAGGTCTGAACGATCCCGGAAGGGGCGTCCTTGAGCTGCACGCCGGTTCCGGCAACCGTCGATGGCCCAAGCCCGCGGGCGGCCGCGACAATGCCTTCGACCGTCGCAGGCGGGCGCCCTACCAGATGCTCAAGTTCAAATTGGTTCGGCGTAATAATATCCGCCAAAGGGACGAGGCCTTCACAATACAGAGCGCGCATGTCTTCATCTACGTAGAAGCCGAGATCGGCGTCGCCCATGACCGGATCGCAAAGATAGAGAAGGTTAGGGTTTCGCGCCTTCGCCCGGCGGACGAAATCGATCACCGCGGCGGCGATTTCCGGCGAGCCCAAATAGCCGGAGATCAAGACCTTGCAGATGTCGACAAGACCGCGTTCTTCCACCCCGGCGAGCAGATCACGCACTAATTTTGCGTCGAGCACGCCGCCGCGCATGGAAGAATAATGCGGATGGTTGCTCAAAAGCGCCGTCGGCACCGCCGCGACCTCGATGCCGCAGGCTTGCAGCGGGAAAACCGCCGCGCTGTTTCCGACATGGCCGTGAACAACTTGCGACTGAATCGAAATGACCGTCATGATGCCGCCGCCTCCTTCGCAGTCATGGCCGCAACCCTTCCAGCCATTCTTCGAACATTTTACGCGCCTTGGCGGGCAATGAGGGTCCGGCGGCCTTGGCGCCGTCGCGCAGATGGCGGGGATCGATCCCTGCACCGGCGAGTTCCGCCGCATGGCCGACGAGCCATGGTTCGATCCCGGCGGTGGGGTCGACCTCGGGGTGGAACTGCACGCAGAGAATGTTGGTACCGGAGGAAAAGGCCTGGTTGCGGCACATTGCGGTCGAGGCGAGATGGACGGCGCCCCGCGGCAGATCGAAGGTGTCGCCGTGCCAATGCAGCACCGGCGTTCGCGCCAGGTGCCGAAGCGGCGTGGATGCGGCGGCATCCGTCAGATCGACCGGCCCCCAGCCGATCTCCTTGACACCGGACGGATAGACTCTTGCGCCGAGCGCGCGGGCGACGAGCTGGGCGCCAAGGCAGATGCCGAAAGTAGGCCGGCCGGCACCTATGCGTGCCTTGAGAAGATCGAGTTCCTCGCGCAGAAACGGATATTTGTCTTCCTCGTAAACACCAACGGGCGCGCCGAGCACGACGACGAGACAGTTTGCAACCGGATCGAGTGCCGGGAGGCTGCGAAGGCCAACATCATAATAACGGAGCTCATAGCCGGCCCGCGTCAAGGGCTCCTCGAAGGAACCGAGATCCTCGAATTGAACATGCCGTATGACGGCCGCGGTTTTTATCGACATTGAGATTCCTTAAACTGAGCTAGGGCCTTCGCTTTCCGCCGCGGCTTATGGATGGGTTGCCGCGCCGGCAAACCACTAATCTTTGCGCATCCAACCATGATCCGCCGGGCCGGACGATGACCCTGTCATCGCCTCAATTGGGACCAGAGATTGGGCACAGGTCAAGATTTAGGGCGTTTGGTAAAACATGCAAAATATCATTGGATGGGACGTCGGCGGCGCGCATCTCAAGGCCGCGCGCGCGGAACATGGGATCATTACCCAAGCGGTGCAGATCCTCTGCCCGCTGTGGCTCGGTTTGGGCGAGCTCGATCGCGCTTTTACCGACGCCGAGGCCGCGATTGGCCGGGCTCCTTTCAACGCAATCACAATGACCGGCGAATTATGCGATGCCTTCGCAACCCGTGCAGAAGGTGTTGTTGGCCTCACCGCGATCATGGTCCGGCTGCTGAGCCCTGGCCGCGCGCTTTTTTACGCCGGCCGCTCGGGCTTTGCCGGCGACAGGCAAGTCGCGGACCATGCCAGCGAGATCGCCTCCGCCAATTGGCACGCGAGCGCGGCGCTAACCGGCACGCGCGTGCACACAGCTCTATTCCTCGACATGGGCTCGACGACGACGGACATTATCCCGGTCGCGGATGGGCGGCCCGCAAGTCTTGGTTACACCGACGCGGAGCGGCTTGCTCATGGGGAACTTGTCTATTCAGGCATCGCACGGAGTTTCCTGATGGCCGGTCCTAAGCTCGTGCCTTTTGCCGGCCGATGGACGCCCTTGATGAATGAATGGTTCGCCACCATGGCGGATGCCCACCGCATACTCGGGCAATTGCCGGAGGGCGCCGACGTGATGGATGCCGCCGACGGCCGCGAAAAGACCGGGGCTGCCTCGCGCGCGCGGCTCGCCCGCATGATCGGCCGCGACGGCGGCGAGGCGGACGATGCCGCATGGGAAGCACTCGCACGATTTTTCGCGGAAGCGCAATTGCGCGATATCATGGACGCTTTGGCTCTCGTCTTGTCGCGCGGTCTCCTCCACTCAAGCGCCCCGATCGTCGGTGCCGGAGTCGGGCGTCGAGTGATCCGGGAACTGGCCGCGCGAAGCGGCCGCACCTTCATTGCTTTCGACGATCTGATCGAGGCCGTCCCGGAAACGAGGAGCAAGGCCTGTGACTGCGCCCCGGCGTCGGCTGTCGCGCTGCTCGCCGCCGCTCAATTTTCCGCGTAAAATGCTTCGCGCTTTTGCATGAGCCAGGACCACGCTTCGCGCTCCCGTGGACCCGCGGTCTTTTCGATTGCGATCGCGAGATAAGCAATCTCCCGCTCGATTTTGTCGCGCGGAAGCATGTGCAGCCGCGTAAGAAGGATGGCGCATTCGAGAACGGCGTTGCTGGCCCGGTTGAACCCCGCGAATGGCGCATGCTGTTCTCGATGCAAAATCTCGCAGTGGAACCGGGGGCGCTCGGCATCGTCTTCCATACGAGCAATGCCGAGTTCGGCATGGGCGAGCGCTCCCGCGAGACGCGGTACGGGAACCTTCGCCGCGGGCACGAGCGGCCAGTCGCGGCGGCCGGTGACGAGCCCTGCGAAAATGCGGGCGTCATCGGTATAATTGGCGACGGCGAATGGAACTTCCACAAGATTGTCGAGAGTCGTCGAAGGCCGGAACGGCGCGATGACCCACCCCTGCCCGTCCTCGATCAAGCCGAGCGGCGCGAGATGCGCCCTGCCCGATCGATCGACGGTCGTAACAACGGCTTCCCGGATCATCGGCACT
>DASYNQ010000326.1:0-5998 GCA_036008425.1 Methylocella sp.
GTATTGACCGCGGGAAAATTACTGTCGAGACTAGGATCGTTGCTGATTTGAATGTTCTTGATGATTTTATTCCAGGTGTGGTCGATCAGTTTGCCGTCGATCACGGACATCGTCCGATCCGTCGCCGGCGTGAAGGCCCCCCTCCCGACGCTTCGACAGCGTAGATCAGGTTGGTCCTAAGGTTTACGACAACCCCTTGAGGGGAGACAAAAACGCCGAGATTAATGGTGAACTGAGGTCAGGTGATAATAAATTCGCCGATAGGAACCTTAACGTTGTTGATGACCACCGGAAGCAGGTTTTGTTCGTCACCAAGGGCTGTGCCGGGGCTCGCCAGGGCGAACAACGTGGACAGCAGGACCAGAGTGTTTCTAGCAAATCTGTAGGATCGCATTTTGATGTCCTTTCATGAGACACAGCGAGTCTTACGGCGCACGTTTGTGGTCGCGAGCACCGGCTAACCTCGGGCACACTTCGGCCCCGAGATTCCTGATAACGATCCTGAAACGTTTGGCTCCTGCTGAGCCCGACAGGCTCCGGCTGTCATGTTTGGCACGCCCACCGGTTGCCCTGCCGCCATTGGAAAGCTAGTTTGCTCCATTGGGTCCGGTCAAACTGGTTTTCCGCAATGTTTCAAAACGTTTTTGCGTTTCTGTTCGGCTATGTTTGCGGCGCGATTCCGTTCGGCCTCATTTTGACACGCGTGGCGGGCACAGCAGACCTCCGCGCGATTGGATCCGGCAATATTGGCGCGACCAACGTTCTTCGCACAGGCCGCAAGGATTTGGCCGCGCTGACCCTTCTCCTCGATCTTTTGAAGGGTACCGTCGCGGTTTGGATCGTTGCCCATTTTGCGCCGGGTTACCCCATGCTTTTCGCCACGCTCGGCGCTTTTCTTGGCCATTTGTTTCCGGCCTGGCTACAGTTTAAGGGCGGCAAAGGGGTCGCGACCTTCCTCGGCTGTCTCCTCGCCGGCGCCTGGCAGGCCGCGCTCGCCTTCGGCATCGTCTGGCTCGCGGTCGCCTTCGTCACCCGCACCTCCTCGGCCGCCGCGCTCGCGGCGAGCGCGCTGACACCGATCGTTCTTGTGCTCATGGGCCGGAGCGACACCGCGCTCGTGTTCGGGCTCATGGCGTTCCTTTTGTGGGTCAAACATCGCGCCAATATTTCGCGGCTCGCGGCGGGCACGGAACCGCAGATCGGGATGCGTTGATGAAGGAAACCCTGCTTGTCCCGAAAACGCTTGGCCCCCTCGACGACGGCGAGCGTTTCGACTGGCTGCGGCTCCTGCGCTGTGAAAATATCGGACCCCGGACATTTGGTGTTCTGCTCAACTGCCATGGGAGCGCGGGAGCGGCGCTTGGCGCTTTGCCGACCTTGATTGCGAGCGGCAAGCCGGGCCGGCCGATCCGCATCGCGACCGTCGAGGAGACCGAGCGGGAGATCGAGGCGGCGCAGCGGTTGGGCGCGCGTTTTATCGGCATCGGCGAGCCGGATTATCCGGCGCTTCTGCGGGCCACCGCCTCGGCCCCGCCCTTGATCGCCGTGCGCGGCAATCTTTCGAGCCTGCGGCGATCGAAAATCGCGATCGTCGGTGCCCGCAACGCATCGGCGGCCGGGCTCGCCTTCACCTCGCAGCTTGCGCGCGGAATTGCCCGCGCCGGGCAGCGGTCGCTATTTCCGTAACTTGTAACAGGTCGCGTCATACCGGTGGATATCCCTACCAACAAGTCCCCTTCACTTGCTGAGCCTTTCTTTTAATTTGACAGAACTTCTGGAAGCGTGGTATCTATGGAGAAGCTAATCACCACGCAGCGATAGGCGCACGCATGCTTACCATCAAGTCAGTCGAAGCCATAAAGGCCGGCGCTGTCCTCTGGGATCGCGGCAAAGGCGCCGTGACAGGATTCGGCGCGCGACGGCAATTGAGCGAGGCCGTAACCTATGTGCTCAAATACCGGACATTGGCCGGCCGTCAGCGATGGCACACAATCGGCCGCCACGGGTCGCCCTGGACGCCAGACATGGCGCGGACAGAGGCGAGGCGCCTCCTTGTCGAGGTCGTCAGCGGGGGTGATCCGGCGGGGAGCAAGCAAGACGCCCGCAAGGCCGAGACGGTCGCCGATCTATGCGACCAGTATCTCGATGCCGCCAAGGCCGGCCGCGTCCTAACCCAGCGGCGAAACGCCAAGAAAGCCAGCACACTCGCAACCGACGCAAGCCGCGTCGCCAAATACGTCAAGCCGCTCCTCGGAAGCATGCGAGTCGCATCCGTCACCCGCGCAGACATCGAGCGATTCCAAGAGAACGTCGGCGGAGGCGCATCGCGAACAGTAGGGCTCCTCGGCGGAATATTCTCATTCGCAATCCGCCGGGGCATGCGCCCGGACAACCCGGCGCACGGTGTCATTCGCCGCGCGGACGGTCAACGCCAGCGGAGATTGTCAGAAGACGAATATGCGGCCCTCGGCAACGCCCTGCGCTCCATGGGCGAAGCCAGCATCATCACAACGCAAGCCGCCCGCTTCCTCGCCCTCACCGGCTGGCGACGCGGCGAAATGCTCAACCTGAAATGGAACGAGGCCGATCTCGTTACCAGAACGGCTCGGCTTTCAGACTCCAAGACCGGCGCCTCAATGCGCCCGCTCTCGAACGCCGCATGTGACGTGCTACGCGGCATGCCGAGGCTTGGCGAGCTAGCGTTCCCATCGCCGGGTAACGGCAAGCCTATGCGCGGATTCCCAAAGGCATGGGCGCGAATCGCGAAGGCCGCCGGCTTGTCGCCGGAAATCACACCACACACGTTGCGGCACTCTTTTGCGTCCGTTGCCGCCGATCTCGGATATTCCGATCTTACCATCGGCGCGATGCTCGGGCATTCCAAGGCGACCGTGACGTCGAGGTATGCGCACCACGCCGACGCGGTGCTGTTGCAAGCCGCCGATCGAGTCGCGGGGCGCGTCGATGAGTTTCTTGGCGAGGCAGCGCATGCCGGCGAGGTAGTCGCGCTTCGAGCCGCGCGATGACCGGCGCCTCGGCGGAAAGGAATCCGGCGAGCGAAACCAAGATAATTGTTGCGACGCCGCTAGACGACCTCCTCGACAACCTGATCGCGGCAAACAAGATTTTGGAGGAGGACTGCCGCCTCAGCGCATTCGAATCCCTCAATGCCGTCTGGAAGTTCCTTTACTCGATCCCCAGCACCATCGAGCATCGGCGCCCGATCGTCGCGTTGCTCAACGCCTTCGAAAGCCTCGACGAAGGCATCACGTTGCCGATGCTGAAACGGAAGGCAGGAGGGCCGGGCAGGCGGCGAACAAGCGCCGCCCACAACTGCATGAAAGGCATGGTGGCCGCGACGGCGGAACGGCTCCAAAGCACCGGCATGGCCAGGGACGAATCCTATCGCTGCGTCGCCAAGACCTGCAACCGAGCAGGCTTCGCGCCGGGGAGAGGTAGGAACCCCACGGTCACAAACCAAACCGTGAGATGCTGGCGCGAGGAAATCGAGGCGGACCCCCAGCGGCGGTCTGATGCGGCGAGGACATTCGATCAATTGATGCAATCATGGGCCGACATGCCAACGGCCCCCGCCGGCGATAAAGCAGCGGCGGTGTTGCAGCGGGACTTGCTGGAATCATTGCACCAAACGCTGCGATCACTGAAAAATAACTAAACCCCCCATTTAGCTTCAGAAAACATGTGCGATTCTCAGTCGGTTAATCCCGTCTGGAGAAAGCACGCATGCCTGAACTTGAGACCCTCATCGACGAAATAGAGCTCGCAAAGGTGCTAGGCCGCCCCGTCCCTACCCTGCAAAAGGACCGGCATGCGAGAAAGGGGCTGCCGTACATCAAGATCGGCCGACACGTCCGGTACCGCCCCAGCGACGTCAAGGCGTGGCTTGACGCCCACGAAAGGCGCGCGCACCCCGATGGCCGCGAGGCCGCGTGACCAGCCATGACAACCACAAAGAAAAGACCCGCAGCGGGGGGAGCTGCGGGCCTCGGGGGATTGTCATGCTTCCAGGCTGACGATCCCCGGATAGACCGGAACTCTCCCCCAACGCAAGCGAAATTTGTCAACGGCGAGAAATCCGACAATCGGATTCTCAATCTCCGCCCTGCTAATCGATCACAGAACTTGGCGAACAGTCGGCGCCGAGCAACGAACACGTCCGGGTTCAAGGGGGTGAGCCTGCACAGGCAGCGCCGAAAATGGGCGGCCAAAATTGTGGCTAACGGCACCCAAATCTACCTTGGCCTGTTCAACTCCCCTGAATCCGCCCACGCCGCATATTGTGCCGCCGCCCGCGAATTATTTGGCAAATTTGCGAGGTTCTCATGACTCTCCTCGCTCTTATCGCCGGGCAGATTTTCCGGCAACCAGAAAATAAAACCTCCAAGAACGGCAAGGCATTTCTCGCCGGAACCCTTCGCATCAAGGATGGCGAAAGCTCTCAGTTTGTCCGCTTCGTTGCCTTTTCCGAAACCGCGCAAGCAGAACTTATGCGGCTTGTCGACGGCGACGCGGTGTCCGTTCAAGGGCCGCTGAAAGTCGAGACTTACGAGAAAGACGGCGCAACGGAAATCTCGCTTTCGATCATCGCCGATCGCGTGCTCGCCCTTCGCCAGCCGCCGAAGGAACGGAAGGCGCAGAAGGAGCGAGACGCGCCCTGCCGTGGCGGCGCAGCGGCTTTCGATGACAGCATTCCGTTCGCGAGGGCGCCATGAGCAACGTTCTCACCTTTCCGCGCCCGCCGGAAAGCGCCACTCCGTCGACGGTTTTTCGCACTGCGCATTGCCCCGATTGTGATGGCACCCGGTCTGCGTCGCTCCAGCGGACCGCCCTGGCCCGACACGTTTCCTGGCGATGCGTCACCTGCGGTGTCACGATCCGCGACCGCAAGGGAAGAGCATTCATCCCGCACCATGAGCTTCGCGCTTGCGGAATTGACCCGGACAATTTGCCGGAGGTGCGACGTGATTGACGCCGCTCTCAAATGGGCCGATCGGGGTTTTGCGGTCTTCCCTCTCGTGCCACGCTGCAAGAAGCCGCTCGGCTCGCTCGTTCCGCACGGGCTTAAGGAAGCGTCGCGCGATCATGCCGTCATTCGCAATTGGTGGCGGCGCGAGCCGAAAGCGAACATCGGCATTGTCACCGGCGCCGGGAACTTCGTTGTCGACCTCGACGACGCCGAGGCGGTTTCGTGGTTCGCAAATGCTTGCGGCCGGCATGGTGCGCCGAAGACGCTAACCACGCGGACATCACGCGGGTTTCATGTGTTCTTCGCTTGTGGCGCCGAGGTGCCGAATAGCGCGGGCAGGCTCGCCCCTGGCGTCGACGTGCGTGGCGAGGGCGGATATGTGGTCGCAGCTCCGTCGACCCATCCCGGCGGAGCTGTCTACACGGTCGCCCGCGACCTGCCTATCGCGGAAGCGCCGCAATGGCTTGTCGACAAGGCAATGCCGCGAGAAGTGCCGGTGGTTGCCGCCCCAGCCCGCCACGAGGATCATAGCCAAAGGGCGCTTCGATCCGTCGAGGGCATCGTCCGTGCCGTTGCAAGCGCAGGGCAGGGCGAGCGGAACGTCCTGGCCTTTTGGGGCGCCTGCCGAATGCGCGAGAGGGTCGCAGATGGCTTACTTACGGCAGGGCTCGCTCAAGAGATCCTGGCCGAGGCAGCACAGCGAACAGGCCTGCCGGCATGGGAAATCAAGACGGCAATCAATAGCGCTTTCAGGGGAGGATGCCGTGGATAAGTAGACGCCCCCAAGCGACATAGAAGCTTTTGTCAACTCTTGCACGAGCGGTCCTTCCCCCGCCATGACCCGAGAAGACCTCGTTATCCTGATGAACGAGGGCACCTCGAAAAATATTCGCTTGAGGCGGGACGATCGGCGATTGAGGTCGCCGTGGTGTCGGTTTCCGGTTTAATGGGCGCCGGCCTTTCATCGAGGCTATTTGAAGCCGCTACCCGCGCAATCGGGAAGACGATTTA
>DASYNQ010000327.1:0-4669 GCA_036008425.1 Methylocella sp.
GTGTTCGGCGACAATGGTTCGGGAATGCATGTCCATCAATCGATCTGGAAAGGCGGCAAGCCGGTCTTCGCCGGCAACAAATATTCAGATTTGAGCCAGGAATGCCTTTATTACATTGGCGGGATGATCAAGCATGCCCGGACGGTGAATGCCTTCACCAACCCGACGACGAATTCCTACAAGCGGCTGGTGCCTGGCTACGAGGCGCCGGTCCTCCTCGCCTATTCGGCGCGAAATCGCTCGGCTGCCTGTCGTATCCCCATGTACTCGCCCGACCCCAAGGCGAAGCGCGTCGAAGTGCGCTTCCCAGATCCGGCGGCCAACCCTTATCTCGCCTTCGCCGCGATGCTGATGGCGGGCGTCGACGGGATCCAGAACAAGACCGATCCGGGCCAGGCGATGGACAAGGATCTCTACGACCTGCCGCCGAAGGAACTAAAGAAAATCCCGACCGTCTGCGGCTCGCTGCGCGAAGCCCTCGGCAATCTCGACAAGGATCGCGCTTTCCTCAAGGCAGGAGGCGTTTTCGACGACGACGTCATCGACAGCTACATCGAATTGAAGATGGGCGAGGTGATGCGCTTCGAGATGGCCCCGCACCCGGTCGAGTTCGACATGTATTATTCGTGTTGATTTCGGCCCGAAGGAGCTGATCGGGGGCGGCCCAAGGGCCGCCCTACCAGTTCGGCACCCCTTTGAAACATGTCCGGTCGCGACCGCATAGGCTGCACGATTTACTCGAGCGAAGCACGCCCGATTAGGATGCTTGCCCCTTTGCCGTCACCGGAGCCGGGCACGAGATGGACCATCGCGCTTCGTGGCCGATCGCAAGCTAGATCGTTGGGTAAATTGAAACCAAACCGTTGAACCCGCGATGGATCGGAAGCCGAGAAGGCGACGTATGGGTAGATCGCAAAGCGCCCGATCTCTCGATCGGCGCCCCCGCAACGTACGTTAACCACTATCTCGACCGGCCCATCGGGCGACGGTTCAAAACCGATAATCGTCAAGACGAGGCGTGGCCGTTCTCCGGCCGTCACCCGACCGTTTTCGTTTGTCCGATTGGAAATCGGCACCGTTGCCGGCTTGTCGACCGTCGCTCGCATGTCACTTTCCTGGGCCCGAACAAGCATCAATGTCGCGGATATGGCCACGATACCGGCTGCGACTACGACAGAGATAGGAAATCGCATCACTGCATCCGATCGGGCACCCCCTGAGTTTTAACCTCCGTTACATCTAAACGGAGACGAAGATCACCTCGACCCGCTTTGGCGTCGCGGTCCCTGCCTTGCCAATGGCCGCCTCGTTGAGCACGGGAAGGAGCTGCAACTGGATCAGTCCGGGGGGCCTTTCACCGGATCCGTGGACTCGCTGGATGGCGTCAGTCAGGTCTAGGACGAAGGAGGGGGCGGCATGTCCGCCGTTCGCGCCATCGCCACCTTCGCCATGATCGAGAACACTGAACATGCCGACATAGTGAGGGTCGGTGACTGGAGTATCCGCGTTGAGATTGTCGCGGCCGATGAAAACCCGAAACTCCGTTGTCCGCGGGTCGGTCACGGCTACGTCGCGGAGGAAGGCTTTGGCCCTTGTGCCCGAAGCGGCCTCCTCCAGCGCCGCCGAGAAGTCCATGACCTCGACCCCCGAGCCGACTGGGTTACGGTGGGCCACGGCGATGAGGGCCTCCTCGGGCACTTGGATGGGCACGACAAGAGGGTCGGTGGGCGTCGCGGTCTTGGTGGTATCTACGGAAATGGCGGTGACGCCCTCCGACGCCGTTCCAGCCAGTCGGGGCGAGGCGAAGAACGTAGTCAGCTTGTTCTGAAGAGCGAGAAGATGCGGCTGCGCCGTCGCCGCGAAAGCCGTGACAAGCGGTTTCAGTCCGTACGTATAGCCGAGCGTCTCGGGAACATAGAGATCAGAGACCTGTGGCGACCAGAGCGATCCATCAACGTTGAGAAAATTGTCTTTGAAGGGCATATCGGCCCAAAGCCGGTCTTTGGAATTCTGAAATTGCAGGTTCCAAACGGCCCAGATGCGGTCAAAATTGCAGTGATGCATGAAGAAGATCGGGTCGCGTGGTGACGCCGGCGTTGGCATCCAACCGCCGATATTGTTGTGCACGGTGTTGTGCGGCGTGCGTTCCAAAAGGCCCTGAACACCGCCCCGGTTGATGATCCAGGAAGGATCAAGCGAGTCTTGTCCCCGAGGACGGCTCGTGCCAAAGATTTCGTAAGGCGTATCCTTTAGGATGTCTGTTAGGACTTTTGGACCGACGACGTCGGGCGGCATCGGTCTGTTCGCGGGCCAAGTCCTCTTTGTGCCGTCCTCGTTCACGTAGAGCCAGTTCGTCTTGCCGTCCGGCGTCTTCTCTGAGAGGAAGACCTCCGGCATAAGCGGATCCGCTGTCCAGTCCCAGAACGGCATCGCGAAGGCGTCATTTTTCGTTAGATCCCGGACGATACGTTCGTACATCGCCGTATAGGCCCGATGCCAGGGCAGAAAGTACCAGTTTCCGTGAGGGCAGTAGCGGTAGCCACGATTGCTGCCGTGAATGTTCGCGAGCTGAACCCAGTTGAACTTGAACTTATCCGTCGGCGGCGTCTGCTTCATAATTCCGACGGCATCGCGGTAGGTAGCTACGATCGGATCCTTCCAGGCGAGACCCCGGAGGGAGCGCCGCTGCGGCTTCGTGTCCAGAGCAGCTAGGGCGGCAACGCTAGATAGGCTGTTTGCGATGATCCCTGCGCCGATCACACCGCCCTGCACCAACACCATTCGTCGTGTCGAGTCCATGTTCTTCCTCCCTCAGGTTGGACGTCTCGATCCATTCGTGCTCATCTACTTCACGACAGTCGGCGTCCCTTTCATGGTTTAGGGGTGCTTCACGCAATAGTCAAGAATTGAGCCAGGATCGTTATTAACTGACATCTACCAGATGACGTCATTGTTGAGGTTGATATTACTGATTTCGACGAATTTTTTGCAATGGCAAACCTTCGACATGGGCTCTCGTGCACCCAAGCCAGTGACATTTGGCGCGCGGAGCGCCGAATTTCGCGAATCGCGAGATGGATTGGGCTTCCCCGAATGGTCTCAAGCACGCGGGAACGTCCAATTTTTGGCGTAGCCCTCCTTTTCAAATCCATCCACCCAAAAATGTTTTCGTTCCGTTCCAACCCTGCCTTGTTTATGAGCGCCAGCCAACTCGAATCAAATGGACAGGCACGCGGATGGCAACTAACGGCCATCTCTTCGACAGTGCGGCACGCCAGGAGCCGCCCGCTCGATGAGGTTCAAATCGGCAAGCCCTGGCATCGCAAAATGCGGCAAGCGAGCCGGTTCCGCCGCCGCCGCTATACCGGCTTGCAGGCATTTACGCACGCTTGAAACTTTTCGGCGCGTGCTCCCGTAAAGATCGCATACCGGACGATCAAGCCGGTGATCCCAAGAAGGAGCACATCATGAAATTTTCTCGCAAGACGCTCGCCGCCACGGTTTTTCTGGCCGCCGCGGGCATCTCTGGCATCGCTTCCGCCGAAATGACCAAGATGGTCGGCGGCGCGGCTATGTATCCGAGCAGGAACATTATTCAGAACGCGGTCCACTCCAAGGATAACACGACGCTCGTCGCGGCGGTCAAGGCGGCGGGCCTCGTCGGCACTTTGGAAGGCCCCGGTCCGTTCACCGTTTTTGCGCCGACCAACGCGGCCTTCGCGCAACTTGCCCCGGGCACCGTCGATACATTGCTGAAGCCGGAGAACAAGGATCAGCTCGTCACGGTGCTCACCTATCATGTGTTGCCGCGCCGGTTGACCACGGCTGACTTGAAGGAAGCCGTCAAGGATGGCGGCGGACAGGCCACGTTCAAGACGGTGCAGGGCGAGCCGCTGACGATTACCGAAAAAGGCCGCGCCTTCGACATCACCGATTCGAAAGGCCGCGCCGCCCGCATCATGATCGCAGACGTTCTCCAATCGAACGGCGTGATCCATGTCATCAACAAGGTTTTGATGCCCTGAACATTTCGATGCCGGCGTTTGTCGCAAGGAAGCCACGGGTCGCGCGACTCGCGCCCGTGGACTTAATTGCAACACGCGAACATGACCTGCGTGACGCCGAAGCGGCGCGTCTCGCGTAAAACAAATCCATCGGGCAAGGCAAACTCCGCCCCCGCGCGTTCCTCGATGACCGCCAGCGCGCCCCCACCGAGCCAGCCTCCATCGCGCAAACCTTTGAGCGTTGGCGGGACGAGACCCTTGCCATAGGGCGGATCGAGAAAGGCGAGACTGAAACTCTCTCCGTCGGGCGCGGGGCCGAGCTTCCGCGCGTCGCGCCGAAGGATGCGGGCCGCGCCACCGAGATCGAGCGCCGAGAAGTTGGCGCGGATGATCGCGCAGGCTTGCGCGCCCTGGTCCACCAGCAAAGCGAACGCCGCGCCGCGCGATAACGCCTCGATCGCCATGGCGCCGGTGCCGGCAAAAAGGTCGATGACACGGGCGCCGGCGACCGGGTTGCCATAGGAATGCGCGAGAATATTGAAAACCGTCTCGCGCAGGCGGTCCGAGGTCGGCCGGATCGCGTCCGAACCTGGGCTTTTCAACGCCCGGCCTTTCAACCTGCCGCCGACAACGCGCATGGTGCATCACGATTTGCCGCGAGGGCG
>DASYNQ010000328.1:0-2043 GCA_036008425.1 Methylocella sp.
CTTCACCGGGCAAAGCCGTAACCTTATTCCTTCGCGGCAGACTGCGAAATAGCCTTCGCTCCCGCCCTCCGTCCCGCGGGCATTGCGCCCTGCCGCTGATACGGCTTGCAAATCTCGAAAAGCGCGTTACCGATTTGTTACTTTTTGGAGCTTAATCTTTAAGTCTTAGAGCCTGTTTCAAAAGCCCCCGCATTCTGAGGAGGCCGCGAAGCGGCCGTCTCGAAGGATGGGCGGCGCGGATTTCGGGGCTCCCTCGTGCTTCGAGACGGGTCCTTCGGACCCTCCTCAGCATGAGGGCTTGGATTCCGTGCAGCTTTTGAGACAGGTTCTAGTACTACAGTTGTAATTTTTAGGAGGAGCGCTTCTACTTATCCGTGATTCGGTGGAGGGGTAGATGTCGGTATCGGAATGGTCTGGTGCGTCGCTTCCTTGGTTTGAGGAATTGGCGGGCCTGAAGGAGCGGGTTGGTGGATTGTTTCGGCGCGCGGAGCCGCGACGACAGGTTGGTCTCCTTCTCGAAGGCCTCATCGGCGGCGCCGAGCGCAAGAACGGTTGGCAATTGGCGGAATACGCGGGCGATCCGGCGCCATGGCGGATGCAGGCGCTGCTCGGCCGGACGATATGGGATCAAGAGAAGGCTCGCGACATCTGCCGGGATTATGTGATGGAGCATCTCGGCGATCCATCCGGCGTCCTGGTTCTGGACGAGACGGGATTCTTGAAGAAGGGCAGCCATTCGGCCGGGGTCGCGCGCCAATACAGCGGCACGGCCGGACGGATCGAGAACTGTCAGATCGGCGTTTTTCTCGGCTATGCGAGCCCGAAGGGACATGCCCTGATCGACCGCCGTCTTTATCTGCCAAAGGACTGGATCGAGGACGCGGAGCGTCGAAAAGCAGCCAATATTCCCGACGACTTGACGTTCGCCACCAAGCCGAAGATCGGCATCGCGATCGTGGCGGCGGCGCTTGATGCGGGCGTTCCCTGCGCCTGGGTGTTGGGTGACTCGGTCTATGGCAGCGACAAGAGCTTGCGCGTCATGCTGGAGCGCCGTGACAAGCCGTATGTTCTCTCCATTCGCGGCAATGAGAGACTGATGATGGGCGACTTTCGCACGCACACGGCAGAGGATCTCGCCGCTGGTCTATCCGGCGATGACTGGCGGCGCTTGCCCGCCGGCGAGGGATCGAAAGGGCCACGCCTTTATGACTGGGCGCGGCTTCGCCTATTCCGTTTGCAATCGCCGCCATGGGACCATTGGCTGTTGATCCGCCGTTCGATCGCAGACCCCGAAGACATGGCATTCTATGTGACCTTCGGGCCGCACACGACGGAGCTGAACGAACTCGCCGCGGTTGCTGGCCTGCGCTGGACGATCGAGGAGTGTTTTCAGTCGGCCAAGGGCGAAACCGGTCTCGATCATTGCGAAGCGCGTTCTTGGCACGGCTGGCACCGGCACATGACTCTGTCGATGCTTGCGTTGGCTTTTCTGGCGGGCTTACGCGCGCGTTTGAAGGAGGCGCAAATCGATATCGCCTCTGACAAAGCGAACAAAAGGAGTCTATCCGCCGCCGCATGATCCAAACCGCAACTCTCGTCGCCATCAGCGTGCAGGAATTGCGACGGCTCATCACCCATCTACAGACCGCACGCCCGCCGGACTTGAGCTTTCGTTGGATGTGGTCGATCTGGCGACGCCACCATCAGGCAGAGGCTAAGCGAGCGCATTCTCGAAAGACAGACAACAAATTACAACTGTAGTATTAGGTTCAGCGAGAGGGCCATGGTGAAGCAGCCGGCGTGCGCGGCGGCGATCAGCTCCTCCGGATTGGTACCAGGCATTCCTTCGAACCGGCTAGCGAAACCGTAGGGGTAAGCCTTCAGGGCGCCGCTCTCGGTCGAGATCGACCCCTTGCCGTCCTTGATTCCGCCCTGCCAGGCGGCTGAACCGTTCCGATTGATTTTCATTAAAACCTCCGCAGATCTGTTACCGATAAATGCGAAATCGCATCCGAGAGCGAAGAAATATCCTTGACGAAAAGG
>DASYNQ010000329.1:0-9053 GCA_036008425.1 Methylocella sp.
CCCGATGCTGCCGGTCGTCATGATTTCCGGTCACGGCAATATCGAGACGGCGGTCTCCGCGATAAAGCTCGGCGCCTATGATTTCATCGAAAAGCCGTTCAAGGCGGACCGCCTGGTGCTGGTCGCGGAACGCGCGCTCGAGGCCTCGCGATTGAAGCGCGAGGTCACCGAGTGGCGCACAAGGGCCGGCGGAGACAACCGGATCGTCGGCAAATCCGCCGTGATCAACCAATTGCGTCACGTGATCGAGCGCGTCGGGCCGGCCAATTCGCGAGTTTTGATCACCGGCTCGCCGGGCGCGGGCAAGGAACTCGCCGCACGCGGCATCCACGACTCGTCGGCCCGCGCGGACGGTCCTTTCGTCACCATCAACTCCGCGACGATCGCGCCGGAAACGATGGAAATGGAATTATTTGGAACCGAAGCAAAGGAGGGAAGCAGCCGCAAGGTTGGCGCGCTCGAGGAAGCCCACGGCGGCACGCTCTACCTCGACGAAATCGCCGATATGCCGAGGGAGACCCAGGGCAAGATCCTGCGGGTGCTGGTCGAGCAGAATTTTCTCCGTGTCGGAGGCGCGACCCGCGTTTATGTCGATGTCCGCATCATTTCGTCGAGCTCGCGCGATCTCGCGGTGTTGATCGCCGATGGTTCGTTCCGCGAGGATCTCTTCCATCGTCTCGCCGTCGTGCCGGTTCGCGTCCCCTCGCTTAGCGAACGCCGCGAGGACATTGCCGAACTCATCGCTTTTTTCATGGAGCAGCTGTCGGCGACAACCGGCATGCCGCGGCGGTTGATCGCCGACGACGCGATGGCCGTTCTGCAATCGCACGATTGGCCCGGCAATATAAGGCAATTGCGCAACAACGTGGAGCGATTGATGATCCTCGCCGCCGGCGATCCCGAGGCGGCGGTTACCGCCGAAATGCTGCCCTCAGAGATCGGCGCGCTCGTTCCTTCGACGCCGAATGGCCCCGGCGGCGAAAAGCTGATGAACCTTCCGTTGCGGGAAGCGCGCGAAGTCTTTGAGCGGGAATATTTGGTCGCCCAGATTAACCGGTTCGGCGGCAACATTTCGCGCACCGCCGAATTCGTCGGCATGGAGCGCTCAGCCCTGCATCGCAAGCTAAAGTCGCTTCAGGTCGATTGAAAATAATCTTCGTAAAACGAAATCAATTCCGCGGCCATGCCAATGCAAAAACAATAAAACGCGATCTTGTTTGAACGAAATATAGGATCGCATTCTGCAGCGCGGCGAATCGCGCCATCTAAAGGCCCTTGACTGGCACAAGCCGTGCCCCAGATCATTATGGCCGGCTTGGCGGCGGCGCTCAGCATGTCGCGAACGCCTGAGACCCAGCTCAAGCCTGCACGTGGCAACCATGATCGCAACCGCGAAGACCGGCGCCGTGGTCAGGGAGTGCGGGAGCCACGCGCGAGCGCGGCCGCTCCACGCTTCCGGCAGGGCAATGTCATATGGCCCAAAGCCCGCGGCAACCTTGGCCGAAAACGCGGACCGCGGCAAGGTTTCGCGCAGTGCGTCCACTCAAATCTTTGGAGAATAGGCCATGAACATGCGTGATCTCATTCCTTGGACCCGGAGCCAGGATCTCCTCCCGGAGTATTTCCGCGACGAAAGATCGAGCCCGTTTCTCACCTTGCACCGTGAAATGAACCGCCTTCTGGAAGAAGCCTTTCGCGGCTTCGCCTCTACTTCGCTTGCCGCGCGCCGGGCGGATTTCGTGAACTCCGCCTGGCCGAAGCTCGAAGTCGCCGAAACCGAAAAGCAAATTACGGTCTCGGCGGAAATCCCCGGCATGGAGGAAAAAGACGTCGAGCTTCTCTTGAACGACGGCAATTTGATCCTTCGCGGCGAGATGAAATCCGAGACGGAGGACAAGGAGCGCCAGTTCAGTGAACGTTTTTACGGCCGCTTCGAACGGCAAATTCCGATCGGCATGGACATTGACGAAAACAAGATCGAGGCCTCGTTCAAGAACGGTATTCTCAAGGTCGTTTTGCCAAAGACCGAGCGAGCGCAGACGAAGGCAAAACGAATCGCCATCAACAGCCCAACCAAACACTGAGGCTTGATCCTCGGGGACCATGGTGAGCAACCGGTGGTTCCTGCCGCGTGAAATCGGCGGCAGGAAAGCCGGGCGCATCTCCGGGGCGTCCTGGACACGCAAACGTTTCTCGCTCCGACGGTCTTGCGGAACCCTCGCGAGTCCCTCACGCAAACTCCATGACGATGGCATCGACGGCGATGGAGTCGCCGGGCTTTACGTTTATTTTCTCAACTGTCGCATCGAATTCGGCGCGCAAAACAGTTTCCATTTTCATCGCCTCGATGACGCAAAGGGTTTCGCCCGATTTCACCGCCTGGCCAGCAACGACTTCTATCGATTTGACGAGGGCGGGCATTGGACATCGCAGCAATTTCGAGCCGCCGGAGGCTTTTTTCTCCGGCATGAGCGCGGCAAGCTCCGCTTCGCGCCGCGTGTAGACCTGCGCCTCAGCCGCAAAGCCACCGTGCGCCAAGGTATAGCCATTCAGAATGGGGCGCAATTGAACCGCGACCCTTGCGCCGTCGATCGTGCCGTTCCAAACTGGCTGACCTGGGACCCAGTCGGAGCTGCAGATATGTGCGTGACCGGTCTTCTCAAATCGCACAACCAGCCCTTCGTCCCTCTCGTCGAGCGTCACGTCATGACGAGTTTTGCCAAGCATGAGCGCGCGCGCGCGGGGAAACCCGACCCGGCGCGCGGTGCGCACCTGGCCCGAGATCGCGCGCTTGCGTTCATTCATCACATGATCGGCGGCCGCCGCAACGCTCGCGAGCAGGCGCGCGCGCTCTCCTTCCGGCGCAAGCGGAGTAAAACCACGCGGGTATTCCTCGGCGATGAAGGCGGTCGAGAGTTCGCCCGCCCGAAAGCGCTTGTGCGCCATCACGGCGGCGAGAAAAGCAACATTGTCGGCAACACCCTCGATGACAAACGTATCGAGCGCTTGCGCCTGCGCTTTTATGGCTGCCGTTCGATCCGCCGCATGGGTCACGATTTTCGCGATCAGCGGATCGTAATGGATAGAGATCTCGCTGCCTTCGCGGACGCCTGAATCGATGCGTAGCGTCACACCGTTGCGATGGCCGGGCGCCGGTGGCCGGTAGGTTCTGAGTCGCCCGGTCGAGGGCAAAAAATTCCGGGCCGGGTCTTCTGCAAGGACCCGACTTTCGATCGCGCAGCCTTCCAGACGCACGTCGGCCTGACCGGCCGGCAATTTCTCGCCGGAGGCCGACCGGATCATCTGTTCGACGAGGTCGACGCCGGTGACCAGTTCGGTCACCGGATGCTCGACCTGCAACCGTGTGTTCATTTCGAGGAAATAGAAATTTTTGTCTTCGCCAACTAAAAATTCGACCGTACCGGCCGAATCGTAGTTGACCGCCTCTGCCAGCGCCATCGCCCATTCGCCCAGCTTGCGGCGAGTTTCCTCGTCGATGAAGGGAGAGGGAGCTTCCTCGATTACTTTTTGATGGCGGCGTTGGATGGAACATTCGCGTTCGCCAAGATGGATGACGTTTCCGTGCTTGTCGCCCAGTACCTGAACTTCGATATGGCGCGGATCGGCGATAAATTTTTCGATAAAGACCCGGCCTTCGCCGAAAGCGGATTTCGCTTCCGACCGCGCTCGGGCAAAATTTTCCGCGATCTCCTTGCGCGAGGAGACGATGCGCATCCCCCTGCCGCCGCCGCCGGCCGAGGCCTTGATCATCACCGGATAGCCGATGGCATCGGCGATCTTCGCCGCCTGCGTTATGTCGTCGATTACGCGGGGGAATCCTGGCACGGTCGCGACACCTACCGATTGAGCGAGTTTCTTCGATTCGATTTTGTCCCCCATCGCCTCGATGGCTTTCGGATTCGGGCCGATGAAGGCGATGTTGTTTGCGTCCAATGCGCGCGCGAACGCAGCCTGCTCAGACAAAAAACCGTAGCCCGGATGCACCGCCTCCGCGCTCGTCGCCCTGCAGGCCGCGACAATGTTTTCGATCACGAGATAGCTTTCCGCCGCAGGCGGCGGTCCGATCCGCACCCCCTCGTCCGCCATATCCACATGCGGCGCATCCTTGTCGGCATCGGAATAGACGGCAACGGTCGCAATTCCCATTCGCCGCGCCGTCGCAATCACCCGGCAGGCGATCTCGCCACGGTTCGCGATGAGGATTTTTTTGAACATCCACGGCCCCGGAACAGCGGCACGCAGGTCGAGGCGTGCCACCACGGCCATGTCGCCGCCCGCGCTTGTAGGCGAGCGCGGCGGGCGCGTCCATCGCGCAAAATAAGGGGGCAGAAGCTAGACCATCAGAATAAATCACCGTGGTCCGGCAATTTCACGGACAGCATAGCATTTACTTATGACCTGCTTCATGTTGTAGGAGCGGATTAATAGGGCGCGCTCGGCCGCCGTCGCCCGGTTCCTCGGCCGCATCTGTCGCTCCAACGACGCCGCCGAACGTGCCGTGCGCGACATCGCCCTCGGCCGCGGCAATTGGGCGTCCGCCGGCTCGGACGCCGGAGGGCAGGGGCCGGCCGTGGTCACCACGCCGATCGAGACACGCGAATTAAACGACGCCGATTTACCAGCCCGGCTCGCCCACGTTCTCGCGAACCCGCGGGATCGTCCCGCGACGCGGCGCGACGACTTGCCGCCATGGAATGGGACGCCGCGCCAACAGGTAATCGCGGAAGCGGCCGAGCCACAGCGGCGTCGATCATCCGAAAATACCCGCGGCGCCGGCCGGACGGATCTGACTGATTCGCGTATTGCGAACCGGATGATGCTTGAGAGCCCGAACGCTGGCGCGAGCCTGCAGAGCGAGCCCATTCAAGGCGATAACCTTTGTCCCCCGGCAGCGGCCAGTTCTAACGCAAATCCGAAAGAATCACCGAATTGTCGGAGCCGATAATCTTGGTTCGCACAAGCACGTCGCCGTCGAACCAGACCTCGCGCGCGAAGTCTCCGCTCAGCGTGTCGGCGATTTTGTAGTGTTGGGTCTGATGCGTCACGCCATGTATAGTCAAGGCTTCGTTGCCTAGATCGGTAACCTTGATCGACATAGGTTTGCCGGTGTCCGGATCGAAAGCGTCCAATTGATGGATCGCGTCCTTGCCCCATAAGCTTTCCGGCGCGGCCGTCTTAGGCAGATCGCTATGCTTGCCGTCGGCATCCATGCTCAGCTTGTCCGGCGCGGCCGTGACGTCGATGGAATGCTTCGTGCCATTATCATTGGTCCGCGATTTAAAGGCGATGAGTTGACCGTTTTTCCAGGTTTCGTTGCAGGAATGTTCGTAACGATAGGCCTCGATGAACATCACCTTGACGGAAACGTCGGTCTTGATCTTGACCGTCGTCGTATCGTTCTGACGCTCGATATCGATCGTGTCGGTGCCGATTTTGTCACCTCCGCGGACGAGGTCGAAGACCTTATGGATCTTGGCCGAGGCAACGGCTTTATCGGCGCCCGCCGGCGCAATTGATAGAGCGAGGAGAGTTAGGAAAAGGGCGATTGTTCGCATGATGATCACCGTTTTTTTGCGGATTGCCCGCGACATTGCACCGTAAAAGCGCCAGTAATGAGACAAATGGCGATTGGCTGTGGAGTGCCGCGGGGCTATATTGCAGTCCCGCTCAGCCCTCATCATCCGCGCGCCAACGATGAATCAAGGCCACCCTAATTGCGGCGACTTGTGGTCTTTCCAGCAAAATCGTGTCCATGAAACCTCGAATAAGTGATTCGCCTTGCGCGAACAAGGCGACCCGGCCGGAGGCCGGCCTTGGCTTGCTTCATGGGACCGGGAACGAGGTTCTCGCGGCCGGAAACTGCATTCTTCCCAAAGACGAACAGAACCTTGCGCTCGCCCGCGATTATAAGAACGCTTTCGAATCAGACTGACGACTTTTGCGCCAGTCAGTGCACTCCCCCAACCAGAATCCCAGGCATGCGGTTTTCGATGTATTCCTCAAGCAACGAGGCCCTGAGGCGGTTCGCCAATGGCATTGGATGGCCCTCGCCCCCAATGCGGAGTTTGGCGCCGGCGGCTTCGTCTTTCGCGAGGGAAACATCGATGACCGTGGCGCCGCCATCCCGCAACCGCTGGATGATTTCGTCATCGCTGAAACCCGTCCCATTGAGATAGCCGTCCGCCGGGATATAAGGGATGAGAGTCGCGACGCCGTATTTCTCCTTCGCCAGGCTGACCGAGGCGAGCAAGATCCTAACATAGAGCTCAACGTCTTCGTGAGTCCCCTTCTGAAGATAAGGTTCGATGAACAAACGATAGGAAGCCATGTTCTCGAGCCATTCCCGCGCGCGCGCGCGCAAGCCTTCGTAACAGGCTCCCTTCAATGCGACATGGCCGTTCTCCAGCGCATACCGAGGTCCCAGGCGCGCCCAAACGGGCCTGCACGCTGTTCGCTCGGCATGTTCGGCCATCGTCATAAAGATGAAAAGTCGGGGCTGCGCGCCGATTACGCCGTCAAAACGGCCGGTCTGCAATTCCGCCAAGAATTGCGGCGGCCCATAACCGGAAAAGCCAAGATTGAGCACTCTTTGCTTGCGTCCTAGCAAATCCGCGAAGAGCTGCGGTAGCGTGTCGGCATCGTTCAGACCTTCCCCAAAAGTAAAGGAATCGCCGAAAAAAACGATCGCTGGGCCGGTCTCGACCGAGTGGGTCTCACGCAGCAGATTCGAATCGATCGTGTAATCCACCCGGTAAATCGAAACGCCGGATTTCGGATCTGTTTTCTCGGCGTGGAAGCGTCCGGCGTGTTCAGGTCCCCAGCCGATGATGGGCTGGGGAACCGACTCGCCATTCGTTACCACGTACAACTCCTTGGTCTCTCTAATAGCGGCCGTGGCTTCGATAATGGAGAGGCCGAAGGCGAGCGAGGCCAAAACGGCAAGGCCGCCGCGCAGCTTGCCGCGCAGCCGCGAAGCCATGCCTGCCAAAGCCAAGAAGGCTAGGATGAAAGTGGCTAGCCGGAAAGACGGGAAAGGATGGCGTGCCTCCATCAGCGCAATGAGGCAGAGAAGGATGAGTATAACCGCATAGGGCGACTTGTGGGAGAGCTCGCGACTCATCGGCGGAACCGCGCCTTGCGTGTTTGCATTCGTGCGAGCTGTTCGCATTCGTGGGAATGGAGCAATACGATGCATTGCACATATTTCGCTGATCGCGGCGCGCGCCACAAGGCCAAGCTTGACCAAGTCTTTGGCCGATCCCCTTTATCCCATGCTCCAATTTTCGGTTTATTCAAGGCGGCAATTCGACTGTGAAGGCAAAGGTGCTTTTACCCTTTTGAATTGGAGCCAGCCGCGCGCTCGTGGAATCGCATTCTCGCAATATATCACGGTCCACCGGCGAGGATCGGATCGGACGCAAGCCTTTCTTGTACCGTGGCAGGGGAAACGCCATCCTGACGCAGAGCCCGGAGCGATTTCGCCCTTGAACTTTTTGACAATTTCTGTCCCGAAGCATCGCGCACAAGGGCATGATGGCGATAGGCCGGAGCGGGAAGATCGAGCAGGGCCTGCAACAAACGATGCAGGCTCGTCGCCTGGAAGAGATCTTCGCCCCGGACAACGTCGGTTACGCCCTGTAGGGCATCGTCGACAACGACGGCGATGTGATAGCTTGCCGGTATATCCTTGCGTGAAAGCGTCGTATCCCCCCAAAGAGAGGGTTCGGCGGCCACTTCGCGTGTTTGCGCAGAGTGGCCCATTTCGCGCCAGGCGAGCCCGCGGCCAGCTTTCGTGATGGCCGCTTCCATGTCGATCCGCAGCGCCGCCGGCCGGCCGGCCGACATCCGCCGTTGTTTTTCCTCGCGCGAAAGACGCTTGCATGTCCCTGGATAGAGCGGCGAACCGTCCGGGTCCCGCGGCCAGCCGGTCCGCCCGGTCACCGCATGCATGATTTCGCCGCGCGAGCAAAAGCAAGGATATGTCAGGCCTTGCGCGGAAAGCTTTGCGAGAGCGCTTGCATATTCGGAAAAATGCTCGAATTGGCGGCGGACGGGCGTTTCCCATGCGAGCCCGAGCCAGCCGAGATCCTCATAAATCGCCTGTTCGAACTCGGACTGGCACCGCTCGATGTCGATATCCTCGATTCGCAGCAAAAAGCGGCCGCCCGCCGCGCGCGCCATGTCGAAATTGAGCAAGGCGGAATAGGCATGGCCAAGGTGAAGATAGCCGTTGGACGACGGCGCGAAACGGAAAACGCGGTTGGTAAAGGACCGTGTCATGGCTTAAGCTCCAGGCCGGAATGGCCGGCCGCGCAAGCGACGGGAACGCAGGGCCGCCGTTTCGCACCACGCTTAGAGCAGCTCCGTAAAAAAGGTAACAGACTTTTTCGCCAAGCCTGCTCCAACTCTTTGATTTTGAGCGATTCCTGTTGGTCGGATGATTCGATTCGATGGCGAACCGCGCGAGGAAAGGCGCCCCCAACCCATGCCTTGCAAACAAAATCCGCCAGGGGGTTGACGATTCCACGGCCTTGACCTTCGCGCGAAAACAAGATTCCTCGACAACACCAAACCCCGAATCAGCGGACAATAATAATAGTCAGCGGACAATAATAAGATGGCGGTTACGCTCGATGGACCACGCGTCGCGGCAAAATCACGGGCGCCGGAACAGCTCGTCGTCTTTCTGCACGGATATGGCGCCAACGGCAACGATCTGATCGCGATCAGCAAGCAATGGCGGAATCTGCTTCCCGGCGCGGCATTTGTCGCGCCGAACGCGCCCGAGCCTTGCCCCCAGGCCCCAGGCGAGCGCCAATGGTTCCGTCTGACCATGCGCGACCCAAATGAACGCTGGACCGGCGTCAACAAGGCGTGCCCGGTTCTCGACACGTTTCTCGATGCCGAACTCGATCGTCACGGACTGGACGACGGCAAGCTGGCTTTGGTCGGCTTCAGCCAAGGGACAATGCTCGCTCTTCATGGCGGGCTGCGGCGCGCGCGGGCGCCGGCCGGCATCCTCGGCTATTCCG
>DASYNQ010000330.1:0-4435 GCA_036008425.1 Methylocella sp.
CGCTCGCCGAACACCGCCACCTTGTTTGCGTGCATGCCGGCGATACGCTGTCGCCAAGCCTGTTGTCGAGCTTCGACCAAGGTGCGCATATGATCGATCTCTTCAACGATGTGGGGCTCGATGTTTTCGTTCCCGGCAATCATGAGTTCGATTTTGGCAAAGATATTTATTTCGAGCGGATGGGAGAGGCTCGTTTCCCGATCCTCGCGGTAAACCTTAAAGAGAGCGATGGCGCGCCGCCGCCGCATCATCAAGAACGATTGCTGATCGAGGCGGACGGCCTTAAGCTCGCGCTCATCGGCGCCGCCTATGAAGCGACGGCGAGCGCCTCGCGCCCCGGCGATCTCGCCTTCGCGCCTACGATCCCGGCGGTGCTCGCGGGCGCCAAGAGCGCGCGCGCGGCGGGCGCCGATCTCGTCATCGCCATCGTGCATGCCGACAAGGCGACGGGCGCCGCCTTGATGAATACGCACGCCGTCGATCTCGTCCTGTCCGGCCATAATCACGATCTGCATATCGATTTCGACGGCCGCACCGCGTTCGTCGAATCCGAGCAGGACGCAAATTATGTCACGGTTGTCGATATCGATGTCGCGAGGACGCGAGACGAAGCAAGCCGCTCGCTGCCATGGTGGCCGGATTTCCGCGTCGTCGATACGGCGAAGATCGATCCCGATCGTTCGATGCTTGCCAAGGTTCGCGATTACCAGGCCGGGTTGGAGAAGCGGTTCGATGTCGAGATCGCGACCCTTGCCGCGCCGCTCGACAGCCGCACCGAGGCCGTGCGCTCGGGGGAATCCGCGATTGGAAATCTCCTCGCCGACGCGCTCCGCAAGGCAGCAACGGCCGAAGTTGCAATCATCAATGGCGGCGCAATCAGAGGCGACAAATTCTATCCGGCGGGCACCAAACTCTTGAAGCGCGACATCCTCGACGAACTCCCATTCGGCAACAAGACCATGCTGACGATTGTTCCGGGAAAAGCCATTCTGGCCGCGCTCGAAAACGGGTTTTCTCAGGTCGAGCGCTTCTCGGGGCGGTTTCCGCAGGTCGCCGGGCTCTCCATCGTCGCCGATCCGGCGTTGCCGCCAGGCGCGCGGGTGAAGACTGTGATGGTCAATGGCGAGGCGCTCGACATAGCCCGCGATTACAAGCTCGCAACCAATGATTTCCTGGCGCGCGGCGGCGACGGCTATGGGATGCTCGCGGGCAAGACACATGTGAGCGCGGATTCCGGCACAAGGCTCGTCGCACTAGATGTGATCGACTATGTCGAGGCGGCCAAAATTATCGACGCGAAGGTGGAGGGACGGATCGTGTTTCGATAAGCGCGCCGGCACCGTCAATTTGGCTCAGCCGTATACTGCCCAGATCGCGGCCGGGACTCACGACAGTCGCTTCCTTGCGTTGAGCTTATCACAACGAACGGCTAGAACCCGCACTGGATGACCCGGGGGCGAGAGCTGATGAACGAACAAGTCAATCCTGGCCCGCACGAACTAGCGCAAGCACAAGCGCAACAACAGGCCGCGATCCTGATGCAGGCCTTGCCGCATATGTTGCGCTACGACGATGCGATCGTCGTCGTCAAATATGGCGGCCATGCCATGGGCGACGACAGGGTCGCGCGGGACTTTGCGCGCGACATGGTTCTCCTCGAGCAGTCCGGGGTCAATCCCGTGGTCGTCCACGGCGGCGGCCCGCAGATCGGCGCGATGCTCGCCAAGCTCGGCATCAAGTCGGCGTTCGCGGACGGGCTGCGGATCACCGACCGGGCCACCATGGAAATTGTCGAGATGGTGCTGGCCGGTTCGATCAACAAGCAGATCGTCGGGTTTATCAATGCCGAGGGCGGGCGGGCGATCGGCCTTTGCGGCAAGGATGGCAATATGGTGACTGCCAGCAAGCTGCCGCGGACGAGCAACGACGTCGATTTCGGTTTTGTCGGTGAACCGGCTAAGGTGGACAAAACCGTGCTCGACCAAGTGCTCGGGCGCGAGCTCATCCCCGTCCTCGCGCCGGTCGCGCAAGGCGAGGACGGCGAGACCTATAACGTCAACGCCGATACGTTCGCGGGCGCGATCGCCGGCGCGCTGAAGGCGAAGCGGCTGGTGCTGCTCACCGACGTGCAGGGCGTTCTCGACCGCGACAAGAATTTGATCAAGCGGTTGCGCGTCGATGAAATTCATGCCCTCATCGCCGAGGGCACGATCATCGGCGGCATGATTCCGAAGGTCGAAACCTGTATCGATGCACTCGAACACGGTGTCGAAGGTGCCGTTATTCTCGACGGCAAGATGCCGCATGCCGTGCTCATCGAGCTTTTGACTGATCACGGCGCCGGCACTCTGATTACACGGTGAAAGAAACGAATCCCTTCTTGAAAAACTCCTCCAATATGCCCCGCGCGCTTGCCGGCGAGGCCGCGCCGGCCGCCCTGAAGCAAACGGTTGCGAACGGCGAAGCCCTGCTGCTCGCCGATACTCTGTCGCGTATCGATGCTCTGTTGCATATTGATACCTGGGTCTTCGATCTCGACAACACGCTCTATCCTGCGGATTGCGATCTCTGGCCGAAGATCGACCAGCGGATCACGCTGTACCTCAGCTATCTCTTTGGGCTTGATGGCATGTCGTCCCGCGCGTTGCAAAAATACTATTATCAGCGCTACGGCACGACCCTGCGCGGCCTAATGGAGGAACATGGCATTGGGCCGGAGGAATTTCTCGATTTCACGCATGACATCGACCGCTCCTCGCTTCTCCCTGATCTTGCTCTCGCAAGTGCGATCACGGCCTTGCCCGGACGCAAGCTCATTTTGACGAACGGATCCCGCGAACATGCCTTGCGGACCGCCGGGGCGCTTGGCCTTGAGGCGATGTTCGAGGATATTTTCGACATTGCCGACGCCGATTTCGTGCCGAAGCCCGCGGCGGCGAACTACGACCGCTTTTTCGATAGGCACGCCGTCGATCCGGCGCGGGCGGTTATGTTCGAGGATCTCGCGAAAAATCTCATTATTCCGCATGAAAGAGGAATGACGACCGTGCTCGTCGTGCCGAAACCGGGCCAAATGGACCATCGCGACGCCTTCGAGACCGCGCGGGGAGAGGCAACATCCTATATCGATTTCGTGACTAGCGACCTCGCGCGGTTCCTTAAGGCCCTTGCCTCGGATGCCCCGGACACGGCGGACGTTTAGTAGCTATTGACATTCGCGGGGGGTGTACCGAAACCTCCCGCGCGCCTCGCGAACCACCCCCTTGCCGGAGTCCCAGATGCACGGCCTCGAAACGATTATCGACGCGGCTTTCGACGACCGCGCCAGCATCGATGCAAGGACGCAAGGCGCGGTCCGGGACGCCGTCGAAACGGCCTTGGGCCTGCTCGATTGCGGAAAACTCCGGGTCGCGGAAAAAATCGAAAGCGCGTCGGGGTTAGGCTCTTGGAAGGCCAACCAATGGCTGAAGAAAGCCGTGCTCCTGTCGTTTCGCTTGAACGACATGGCGGCGATTGTGGGCGGACCCGGCGGTTCCACCTGGTGGGACAAGGTTCCGTCCAAATTCGCGGGCTGGGGAGCGGATGAACATGCGGCCGCGGGGTTTCGCTCGGTGCCCAATTGCGTGGTGCGGCGCGGGGCTTACATCGCGCCGGGAGTGATCTTGATGCCGTCCTTCGTAAATCTCGGCGCCTATGTCGATAGCGCCACGATGGTCGATACATGGGCGACCGTCGGCTCCTGCGCGCAAATCGGCAAGAATGTGCATCTTTCCGGCGGGGTTGGCATCGGCGGAGTCCTTGAACCTTTGCAAGCAAATCCCACCATCATCGAGGACGATTGTTTTATTGGCGCCCGTTCGGAAATCGTCGAAGGAGTGATTGTAGGCCAGGGTTCGGTGATCGCGATGGGGACATTTATTTCCGCCTCGACGAAGATCGTCGACCGGACAACCGGTGAGGTCCGCTTGGGCTTTGTGCCGCCCTATTCGGTCGTTGTCTCGGGCAATCTGCCGGGCAAGCCCCTGCCAGACGGCTCCCCTGGCCCCTCGCTCTATTGCGCCGTGATCGTAAAAACCGTGGATGCCCGGACCCGCTCGAAAACCTCCATCAACGAGCTCTTGAGGGAGTGATGGTGGCGTCTGTCGCGGAATTCGCCGCGCGAAACTCGTATTTTCCTGCCGCGAACCGGTTCCCACTTCGCACCAAAATGCTCTAAGACAGGCGGGCAAACCCGCGAGCCCTGCGATCATGACCACGCCGCCCCGTCTCGAGACCCTCGCAGATCTCAGAATCGAGATCGATCGCATCGACGCGGCGCTCCACCGGCTGTTGATGGAGCGCGGCGAAATCATCCACCGGCTGATCGAAGCGAAGGCGCGGCAAGGCGGCGGCTCGGCGTTCCGGCCCGGCCGCGAGGCCGACATGATGCGCGGCC
>DASYNQ010000331.1:0-8105 GCA_036008425.1 Methylocella sp.
GGTCGGACCAAAGCCGTTCAAGAGATCGATATAAATGTTGCCATCGACGTCCCAAAGTTTCGAGCCCTCGGAGCGGACGGTGACGATCGGGTAAACGATCTCCTTCCATTCCGGATGGAATCCGGCGGCGACCCGGGGATCAGCGAGCACCGCTCGCGATGCCTGGGTCATGTCCTTGGAACCGCGCGTGCGCGTTGTGTAGCGTTCGATCAGATCGGCGACAAAACGGCGTTGCCCAGCGTCGAGACCGGCATCGCGCGCTTGCGAGAAGGGCTTGAAGGGGCCAAAGGCCTCGCCGGGTTTTTTTCCCGGAAGCGGGTTTGCTTGAAGTTGTGCCGCTACTTGCGGGGGTTGCCGGACGGCTGGGGCCGCCGCCGCGGCCAAAGGTGCCGCGCCGCCAATCTGCCGCAAGGTTTCGAGCTGCCGGTTGATGAGGTCGGTCATGCTGGCGAGCTGCGTCGCCATGACTTGCTCGATGCCTTGTGCCGGCCCGGAAACAGCCGCAAAACCTGGTGCGGGGATTGCCGCTTGAGGAGGTGTGGCGGGGCTAGCCTCGATTTCGCTCCGCGCGGCTCCGGTGGCCTCGACCACGAAATTCTCCGCCACCCGGTCGAGATGCCCGGCGACGGCATCCACTGTCGCAAGCTCGCCCATCATCTGGCGAAAGCTGACGGCGGCATTGAAGCGGATCTTGATGGCTTGGCTCGCCTGCGTGAGAAAAAGGGAATCAAAGCCGAGTTCGAGGAAACTTGTGCCGGGCGGCGCGCTGGCAACGTCGATGCCCGAAAGATTTTCCAGCAAGGCCGCCAGTTCGGCGCGGATCGCCGCCAGGCGGTTTGGTGTTTCGGGTTGTTGCGAGATCCGCGCATTGGGAGCCAGTTGCTGTGTTTCGTTTGCCATGGCGGTAATGTAGCTTCCTTTAATAGGGTTGGCAGTAATAAGTTTGGCGGTAATAGGGCTGGCCGCGTCCGGGCTAGCGATAGGCGCGTCTATAAAATAGCGCTTCCGCTGGAACGGATAAGTAGGCAGGACGACGCGCCGTTGCGGTGCGCCTTCGTATAACGCGCGCCAATTCGGCATCGCTCCAGTGGCCCACAAGCGTCCTAGCGTGTCGAGAAAGACCGCGTCCGCGTCGCGTTCCTCGGCCGGGTCTGGGAGCGAAGCGGCAATCAGAGGCGCCCCGCGCGACGCCTCGTTTTGCCGGGCGAGACTCGTGAGCGTCCGCCCGGGGCCGACCTCGACCAGGATCGGCGATGACGGTTCGGCGAGGCACGCGAATGCCGCGGCGTAGCGCACCGTCTCGCGGCAATGGCGCGCCCAATAGTGCGGGTCCGTCGCCTGACTGGCCGTTATCCACGTTCCCGACATGGTGGAGACGTAAGGCATGCTCGGCGGGCTGAGAGGAATCTTCGCCAGGACCTTCGCCAGCGGTTCGATCACCGGGTCGACCATCGCCGAATGAAATGCATGCGAGGTCCGCAGCCGCCGCGAGACGGCGCCACAGGCGCTCAGCTTCGCCTCGAAAGCGTCGATTGCCGGATGCGGCCCGGCGACAACGCAGACGGCATTGGCATTGACCGCGGCAATCGAGAGATTGCCGGGCAGGCAGGCCTTAAGTTCGGACTCCGCCAGCATGACAGCGAGCATCGCTCCTTCCGGCAACTCCTGCATCATGGCGCCGCGCGCGGCGACGACCGTCAGCGCGTCTTCGAGCCGCATCACGCCGGCGACCGTCGCGGCGACGAATTCGCCAATGCTGTGGCCAAGCATGGCGGCGGGTTCAAAGCCCAGGCTCCGCCATAATGCCGCGACGGAGAAGCTGACGCTGAACAGGGCAGGTTGCGCGAACGCGGTCGCCTGGAGTCGCGGCGCGGCCTCGCGAGGGTCGCCGAAAAGGACCTTGCGCAGATCGAGGCCAAGCAAAGGTTCCAGAATCGAAGCGCATTGGTCGATCGTGCGCGCGACAATCGGATAACGCCGGTAAAGGCCGTGACCCATGCCCGGATATTGCGCGCCCTGGCCGGGAAACAGGAATGCAAGCTTTGGTGGGGACGCGGCCGCCGTCTCGGCTTTGCTGGGGCCGCCGAGTTTTTCGATCAAGCCGCGCCTGTCCTTGGCGACCGCGGCAAACCGCCTGGCGAAACCGCGCCGGCCGGTTTGCAAGGTGAAGGCGATGTCGCCAATGCTCTGTTCCGCGTGCGTTTCGAGATGTGCCGCGAGGCGGCCGCGGGCTTCCGCCAAGGCATTGTCGTCGCGGGCCGACACGACAAACAGATGCGCACGCTCGTCATCGGGGGCGGTCGCGGCGGCCGCCGCGATCCCGGGCGCTTCCTCGACGATCAGATGGACATTGGTTCCGCCCACGCCCGCGGCATTGACCCCGGCGATGCGCGGTTTGGCGCCGCGCGGCCAGGGCCGCAGCTCGGCATTGACGAAGAATGGGCTGTCCTCAAGGCCGAGTTTCGGGTTTGCGGTCTTGAAATGAAGCGTCGCCGGCAGGCTTTCATGTTCGAGCGCAAGAATGGTTTTGATTAACCCGGCGACGCCGGACGCGATATCAAGATGGCCGATGTTCGTTTTGACCGTGCCGATCGCGCAAAATCCCTTGCGTTCGGTGGTCGCGCCAAACGCCTTGGAGAGGCCGGCGATTTCGATCGGATCTCCAAGCGGGGTCGCGGTGCCGTGGCACTCCACATAGGAAATGGAGTCGGCGGTGATATCCGCCACGGCATGGGCGAGGGCGATGACCTTGGCTTGGCCATCGCTGCTCGGCGCTGTATAGCCGACTTTCCTGGCCCCGTCGTTGTTGACCGCGCTGCCGCGAATGACCGCGCGGATCTGGTCGCCGTCGGCCAAGGCGGCGTCGAGGCGCTTCAACAGCACCACGCCGGCGCCGCTGCCGAACACTGTCCCCGCCGCTTCGGCGTCGAACGTGCGGCAGTGACCATCCGGCGAAACCATGCCGCCCTCCTGATAGAGATAGCCGCGCTTCTGCGGGAAGGTGATCGATACGCCGCCCGCGAGCGCCATATCGGCGCGATAATCGAGAAGGCATTGGCAAGCTTCCGCGACGGCAAGAAGCGAAGTCGAACACGCCGATTGCACGGTAAAGGCGGGACCACGTAGATCGAGCTTGTACGCGGTCCGCGTCGCGATGAAATCGGCGCCGTTGCCGACCAGCGTCGGAAATTCGCCGACTTGATAGGTGCCGGTCATATTTTCGAGCCGCTGCCGGTCCGTCAGCACGTTATAGAGAAGGTAGGTATTGAAGCTGCTCCCGGCGTAGACCGCGATCTCGCCAGGAAAGGCGGCGGGGTCGTAACCGGCGCTTTCCAGGGCCTCCCAGGCGATTTCCAGAAAGACCCTTTGTTGAGGGTCGGTCACCTCCGCCTCGCGCGGCAGGAAATTGAAGAAGCCGGCATCGAACAGCTCGACTCCATCCAAAATTGATCTTGCGCGAACATAGCCAAGCTGGTTTTGCACCGAACGGCCGTAGGCGTCCTCCAGCTCGTCGGGAGAAAAATGGGCGATGGATTCCACGCCGCGCCGGAGATTGTCCCAGAAGGCGTCGAGCGTAGGCGCGCCAGCGAAGCGGCCGGCCATGCCGATCACGGCAATCCCCGGAATCGAATCCGAGGTTTGGATGAATGCCGCGTCTTTCAAAGGGCTGGCCTCGCGCGGTTCCGCCCAAGGCGTTGAAGGGCCTCGTTCTGGCGCAGCTTGCGGTTGCGGATGTCGGCCATCTGCAGCTTGCCGGCCTCGGGGGGCCGCGCCGGATCCTGCGTCTGGAGGTGGAGGTGCGCCGCCAGCGCCCGGATCGTCGAATATTCGAACAACGTGGTCACCGGAAAATTCCGCTCGAACCGCTCTCGAATCACTTCATGCAGCGCAACCAGGTCGAGCGACGTGCCACCGAGATCGAAGAAATTGGTGTCGAGATCGACATCGGCGAGATTTAGCAGCCGGGCGTAAATGCCCGCGAGCGTTGCCTCCACATCGCTCGCTCGCGGCTTCAGTCTTGCCTCGGCGCCGAACGAGGCCGGCGGGACCGGCAGCGCTTTGCGATCGATTTTGCCACTCGGCGTCAACGGCATCCGCTCCAGGACGAGAAGCCGGCTCGGAATCATGTAGTCCGGAAGACCCGCCCGGAGATGCTCTTTTAGCTGCTCGACGAACGCGCCGGCCGACGCCGGCCCCGCGGGCGTCCGCCTGCGTTCTTGCGCGCCAGGGACCGCCACGACATAGCCGACGAGCTGTTTGCCGGACGTTCCCTCGCGTGCGCTCACCACGGCCTCGCGCACGCCGTCATGCGCCAGGAGCCGCGCCTCGATCTCGCCCAGCTCGATTCGGAAGCCACGGATCTTCACCTGATGATCGATGCGTCCGACATACTCGATCTCGCCGTTGGCGCGCCAGCGCGCCAAGTCACCGGTCCGGTAGAGACGCTCGCCCGGCTTTTGCGCAAACGGATTGCCAACGAACCGCTCCGCCGTGAGCTCGGGACGGCCGAGATAGCCGCGGGCGAGACCCGCTCCTCCAATGTACAATTCGCCGGCAATGCCGACAGGAACAGGCGTCATATCCAGATCGAGAATATAGGGGGATAAGTCGGGGATCGCGCGTCCGATCGGAATGGCGGAGCCATTCAGGTCTTCGACCCTCAAGGGCCGGTAAGTCACATGAACGGTAGTCTCGGTAATGCCATACATGTTGATCAAGAGCGGGTGCCGGTCGCCAAAATGATCGAACCACGGCCGCAGGCTGGCGGCGTCCAGGGCTTCGCCGCCAAACACCACGTAGCGGAGATGGAGCTTCGCGCCGTCTTCGTCATAGAGTCCGGCAACCCGCGTCAGCTGCCGGAACGCGGACGGCGTCTGATTCAGCACCGTCACCTGTTCTCGTCTCAAAAGATCAAGGAAGTCTTCCGGAGAGCGGCTCGTGCGATACGGCACGACGACGAGTTTGCCGCCATTGGTCAATGCGCCGAACAGCTCCCAGACCGAAAAGTCGAAAGCAAGGGAATGGAACATCGTCCATACGTCGCGCCGGTCAAAATCAAACCAGGGTTGCGTCGCTTGAAATAAACGCACGGCGTTGAGGTGCGTGAGCAGGACTCCCTTCGGTCTTCCCGTCGATCCTGATGTGTAGATGCAATAGGCGAGGTCTTGTGGACGGGTGAGGTTAACGAGATCGGCATCGGAATGGTGCTCAATCTCCGGCCAGTCGCGATCGAGACGCCAGAACTTCGCCGCTGACGACGAGTCTTTGGCGGCGCCGGTTAGAGAGCTAAGAAGATGTTCCTGGGTGAGCACGAGGGCGAGCCGAGCGTCCTCTAACATGTAGGCGAGACGCTCGGCCGGGTAGGCCGGATCGAGGGGGACATAGGCGCCGCCGGCCTTGAGGATGCCGAGCAGCCCGACCACCATCTCAAGCGAGCGCTCGACGGCGAGACCGACGAGAACATCGGGTCCGACCCCGAGAGACCGCAGATGCCGCGCGAGCCGATTGGCTCTTGCGTTGAGTTCGCCATAGGTGAGGGAGGCGTCCTCATAGACGACGGCCGTCGCGCCGGGCTGCTCCCTGACCTGCGCCTCGATCAGCTCATGCAGACACGCGGCGTCGTTGAAACTTTCCTTGCCGAGGCTCCATGCGTCGAGGATCTTGGTTCGTTCGTCGGGCGTCAGGAGCGTGATGTTGCCGAGCGCGCGCCCGGCGTCGGCGGTGATTTCGTCGATGAGTTGCAGCATGTGCGCCTGCAAGGCCGATATCTGCTCAGCGTCGAACCGTTCGCGCGGATAGGAATAGCCGATTTCGAGCTGCTCGCCCGCCCGCACGTTCAGGGCGATTGCATAAAGGGTTGTGTCGAAGCGCTCGGGCGCGCTCAATCCCGGCATTGCGCCGGAGCGATGGCGCGGGGCCTCATCGACGGGACAGGTCTCAAAGACGATTATCGAGTCGAACAGAGCCTCTCCCGAGCGGCCGGCCAGGCGCTGGATGTGGCCGAGCGACGCATGTTGGATTTCGCGCATTGCCAGAATGTCGCTCTGCAAGGCACGCAGCCAGTCGCCTGCCAATTGTTCCGGCCGCGGGGTGTGGACAATCGGCAGGATGTGGACGAGACCGGGCGGCTGTCCGGCGCCTGGAAGATGGGCGAGCCGTTCCGCGAACGCGACTCCAAAGGCCACTGTCCGTTGCCCGCAATAGCGTTGCAGCAGCAAGAGCCAAGCTCCTTGCAGAATGGTATTTGGGGTTACACCTTCCTGCCGGGCGAAGCGGGCGAGACGGCCGGTTTTCTCAACGCTTAGACGCGTTTGCACCCGCCCGTGCCCGCCTGCATCCGGCGTCCTCCCGGGATGGTGGCCGGACGTCCCGCTTAGAGCATCGCCGAGCAGGGTCGGTTCGACCAAGGCCTGCAGCTTCTCCTTCCAGAAAACTTCCACGCGTTCGCCGTTGGTCCCGGTCCCGCTTTTCGGATCGCCGCCAATTTCCACTAAGCCGTCGGCGCGCTGGCTGACTACCTCGCCGGTCCGGCACATGCGGCGGCGAGGATCTGCCCCGAAATGATCCGTAATGAATTCGTCCGTCATCAGATCAGGGCGGTCCAGGAAACCAAAGGCGACGCCGTCTCCCACCGCGAAAAGCTCGCCCCCGTCTCCGGCCCGTGCCGGCGGCATGACGTTGCCGCCCGAGACCAAGTAGAGAAGCTTGTGCGGCGGGCTGGGCTGATCAATCATAAGGTTGAAAAGGCAGCTGGCAAGGAAAAGGGTTGTCACGCCTTGTTCCGCGATCGCGGCGGCGATCGTTTCGGGACTGCGCAACCCGGCCGGCAGAATTACCAGTTCGGTGCCGTTGAGCAATGCACCCCAAATTTCGAAGATCGATGCGTCGAAGGCTAAGGGCGACGCCTGGACGAAGGTCTGGTCTGGCGAAACCCGCATGTAGCCCGGATTCTTGACCAGCCGGAGGATGGCGCGATGCGGGATAACGACGCCTTTCGGCTCCCCCGTGGAGCCGGAGGGGAACATGACGCAAGCGGGGTCCGAGCCCGCGACTTTCACGGCCTCGCCCCGGCGGCCGGTGGGCCCCGCCAATGGCGCGGCGTCAACATCGATCACCGGGACCGCCGCGGCGAGTTGTGGGAAGCACCGCAGCGTTGCACCGTTCGAAATGACACACGTCAATTTGTGCCGCTGGATAATATCGAGAATGCCTTGTGGCGTGCCGCTTAGGTCGAGCGGCACGACTGCCCCGCCTGCTTTTAGCACAGCCAGGAACGACGTGATGGTGGATAAGGAGCGGTCGAGGAGGATGCCGGCGAGCGCGCCTTTTTCAACAGCAGCGGCGGTGAGCCGGTCGCAAAGCGCGTCGCTCCGGGCATCGAGGCCGGCGTAGGTCAATCGTTCCGCGCCGCTCCGGACGGCGAAAAACCCGGGCTTTTCCTTGGCCGGAATTTGAAAGCATTGGGGCACGGTGTCGAAATCGTTCCCGGACATCGAATCGCCTCAAAACTACGCCCCCTGCAAAAAACGATTGTTATCATACTCTAAAGCATTAGACCTTGTGTATCCCCAAATGGGCTAGGAGATCACAAAAACGGCCTGCTTATGTCGTTAATTCTTAATCTTATGATGTATGATGAATTTCAATATTCATCAGGAAAGGCTAAGAATTTGCTATTCTATCGTTATTTATTTTTTAACTTGTATAAATAAACATAAAATAACATAAAAACATGGAAGAGTCAAAATGAAAATATATTTTAGCTATGTTACTATACCAATAATACAGCAACTAAATATTTTATGTATATTTTCTGACCTTGGGCGCCCGCTCGTTCGTCCAGGCATCCCGTTTTGCCGTTGCCGGCGCGGCGGGCATCTCGCGTCAAAAAAACCCCGCGAATCATTGCTCCTCATTGCTCCCGGGCGAACCCCGTAATGCCCCACGATAAGCGATTTTCCACTCTAGCAGTTTGCTGAAAAACCCGGAAATTTGAAGCTCTGCCGTTCCGGTGGGAGCTTTTCGCGGGTGACTTGAAGGTTCGACTCGCCATCCTTCGAGGTTCCTTGGTGTCGTTACCGGGTCTGTCCGCCTAGGCGGTGATC
>DASYNQ010000332.1:0-4693 GCA_036008425.1 Methylocella sp.
TATCAGATCACTCAAGATGACCCGATCCGCATTTTCGTCGATGCGCCGCAGAGCACCGTGGCACAGCTGATGCAAATTGGCACGCCTACTACGGTCACGTTGGACTATCTGCCGAACCAGCGCTTCGAAGGCACGGTCACCCGTACTGCGGAAGCAGTCAATCCGGAGGCACGCACGCTGCGGGTAGAGATCGATATCCCGAATCCGAACCGAACCCTTGTTCCCGGCACCTATGTGGACGTGAGCTTCAGGCTCAAAAGCAGCGGGCTGATCGAGGTACCGGCAGCCGCGCTCTTGTTTCGAACGAAGGGTCCACAAGCCGCCGTCGTCGACGAAAAAGGCGCGGTTGAACTCAGAAATGTCACGATCGCCCGCGACAACGGGAACGTCGTTGAGATCAGCTCTGGCCTAAAGGAAGGCGACAAAGTGGCGCTCAATCTGAGCAGCCGGATCCTGGCTGGCCAAAAGGTTGAGGCAAACGAGATCGATCAAGGACACGCAAACAATACTGCAGCGTCAGCCCATTGACAAGCTCTCCACGAACTTTGCCGAGCCGGAATTTGCAGTGTGAATAAATGTCTCAGCGCGCTAGGGCTCGTCGGTGGCCTGGCTGGTTGTACGGTTGGGCCAGATTACCACATACCGGACATAGCGCTGCCGGACACGTTCCTCCCCCCAGTGGTTCAAATGGCGCAAAAAACTGCCCGGAAGCCGGGCGCTAATCTGCTCGATTGGTGGCGATCCTTCCGTGACCCGGAGCTCGATTCGCTCGTCAGCCGCGCCGTTGAATCCAACCTTGATCTCGAAATTGCCTTGACCCGGCTTCAGGCGGCCCGAACGCAGGAGCTTGTGGTGATCGGGGAGTCCCTCCCCGCCGCGGAAGCGACGGGCGGCGCCGCTATTGGCACGGGGACAGACCTCACGCGCGGCCGCGCAACACCGCTGTTCAGATCAGCGGTAAATACAACCAATTTGAGCAAAATCCAGGAAGTAGGCGGTTTCGAAGCTGTGTGGGAACTGGACGTCTTTGGCAAGTTTAGACGCGAGCTCGAAGCTGCAACTTACAACGCCGAAGCCCTCGCCGAGACGCGAAACTGGGTATTGGTGACGGTCGCTGCTGATGTCGCGCGTGCCTATCTCGATCTGCGCGCCCTGCAAAGAGAGCTTGCCGTCTTGCGTAAGGATATCGAAGTAGCCAAAGGCAGGTTCGATTACGCCAAGACGCGCTTCGAACAAGGGATCACCAATGAGCTCGACGTTGCCTTGGCGGAGCGGTATTTGGCGACTTTGCAGGCAGGAGTCGCGCCGATTGAGGCCCAAATCGCCGCAAGCCAGCACGTCATTGCTGTTCTGCTCGGCCAATTTCCGGAGGATCTTGCGAAGGAACTGGCGAGGCCAGGCAAGCTACCGGCTCTCCCGGCGCAGATACCGCCTGGTCTCCCGATAGATCTGTTGCGCCGCCGGCCGGACATCCATGCGGCAGAGCGTCAACTTGCTGCGGCTACGGGGCGCGTCGGCGTGGCAACGGCCGACCTCTTTCCGCGGGTGATCGTCAGCGGCGCGCTTGGCGGCCAAGGCGGACCGCGTTCATCCTCGGCGATTCCAATAACATTTATCGGGGCGGCCGGTCCGGCGGTCTATTGGCCTTTGCTTGATTTTGGCACGCTCGACGCAATAGTCGATATCACCGAGCTGCAAGCTCACGAACTCTTGGTTGGCTACAAACAGACGATAATAACTGCGGTCCAGCAAGTCGATGATGCCATCGCTTCTTACGCGGCCGCGCAGCAGCGCTTGAAGGATCTCGATCGCGCGCTCGTGGCCGCCCGCCGATCGACCAAGCTCGCCACCGAGCGATACGATCGCGGCTTGACCGATTATCTGAACGTCCTTGACGCCGAGCGTCAAGAATTCGACCTTGAAGAGCAATATGTCAGCACTCTGCAGAGCGCAGCCGAGCAGCTCGTCACGCTTTACAAGGCGCTTGGCGGCGGCTGGGAGCTTCATAAGTTCATACCGCCGATCAAGCAGCCCCAGCCAGCCATTATCGCAGCTGCGAGACGCCTGCTGGCGCCGGACGAGGGCCACTAGGGCGATGATCATTGGCATGTTGCCCATGGCGATCGAGCCGGGACAGAACGCGCCGCTTGGCCGCGCCGTCATCGGGGGACTTTACCGCGCTTGCCCAATTGCTTGCCGACAATCCGGACGGCAAGCTATGGCCGGGCGCTTTTGCGACGGTACATTTTCACATTCCCTCTGATCCAAATGTCCTGCGCATTCCCGCCACGGCCTTGATCTTCGATCGCGAGCCTGCCACGCGGATCGATGGCCTCGTGCGTCCCCTGGCAATCCAGCCGGAACATGGGTTGATTCGCGTTATATGCATGAAAGCAAAATTATAATCGTAATTGCCGTGCAAGCGTATTCCTATTTGCGCTCCAGCACCTAAATTATCGACAAGACCGGAAGTATCTGGCCATGACACAGAGCAAGAAAACGGCCGCACACTATCGGGCGCGGATGACGGGGCTTGCCGCGGCCATGTTGGCAGCCGCCTTGGGCATTGCCGGCGCACAGGAGCTTTATCCGTCCCATGTCGCGCACGATCGCAGCGCCGGGACAAAGCTCAATCCACAAAAAGCCCCCTCGCGCTGGGACCGCGCCCGTTTCCATCGCTCTGGAACGCGCGGCCGCCAAGGCCTGGGCGCCAGTCCCCTGCACCCCGAAGGCCCGGGCAACGTGACACGGTGATTGGGGACGCGGCCAAGGAGGGGTTCGAGCGAGCGCCCGTCCTTGCCAGTGTTGGCGGATCTTGCCCGCGATTGGCGGGACTTGCCGGAAAAGAGCTTCGGCGCCGAGCCAACGTTATTATGGAAAGCCCATCATCGGCTGGATTTCCGCCCCGCGACGCCGGAAAATCGCGCGGCGCGATCGGTCACTGAAAAGCTACGTTCAGGATCTCATAGCTCTTGCCGCCGCCTGGCGTATTCACCTCTACGGAATCACCGGTTTTCTTGCCGATCAGGGCGCGCGCCGTCGGTGAGGTGATCGAGACTCGTCCGGCCTTCACATCGGCTTCGCTCTCGCCGACAATTTGGTATGTCTTCTTTTCGTCCGTGTCCTCGTCGACGAGCGTCACCGTCGCGCCGAACTTGATCGTGTTGCCGGAGAGTTTTGATACATCGATAACCTCGGCGCGCGATAATTTGTCTTCGAGCTCGGCAATGCGCCCTTCATTCAAGGCCTGCGCGTCCTTGGCGGCGTGATATTCGGCATTCTCGGATATGTCGCCATGCGTCCGCGCTTCGGCGATCGCTTGGATGATGCGCGGACGCTCGACTTGCTGGCGCCGTCTCAACTCCTCTTCGAGGGCGGAGTAGCCACCCGCCGTCATGGGGAACTTGTCCATGCTCAATACTCTTTCACGTCTGCCGTTCACTCCGCTATTGGAGCGTGACCCGACTTTATCGGGTCATGCCCAAGGGCATTGATTTTGCGTGATCCGACTAGGAAACCACTTTCCACTTTCAAAGATCATGCTCCAACTGTTTGAATCCGAGCGATACCTTTTCCGTCGGCTGATCCCATCCGATCGGGAAGCGCGTGAGGTTCGCCGGTTCCGGCCCATGCGTTATTTCCGCTTGCGCCGGGGTATTCCATCGCGATACTGTCGCCGAGACGCAATGCCGATTCGGGCTGCGACTGCCAAAATGCTTCGCATCCGCGCCAGACAGTAACAGACACCTTCCCGAAACCGGCCGCAAGGGGTGTTTCACCAATCCGCGATTGTCGCCTCGGCCCGGTCCGGCCGCGCTTTAGCCAAAATAATCCTGCAGCGCGCGAACCTCCAGATCGCCGGCGAGATAGGCCCGAATTCCCTGCGACGCGGCGATCGCGCCAGCGAGAGTCGTATAGTAGGGCACCTTATGCAAGAGAGCGGCGCGGCGCAACGACCGCGAATCGGCGAGGGCTTGCGCGCCTTCCGTCGTATTGAGCACGAGCTGGATGTCGCCGTTTTTGATCAAGTCGACGACATGCGGCCGGCCTTCCGAAACCTTGTTGACACGCTGTGTCTTTACACCCTCGCTATCAAGAAAGCGCGCGGTGCCGCCGGTCGCGCGGATCTTGAAGCCGAGCCCCGCCAACAATCGCGTGGTTTCGAGGACGCGCGGCTTGTCGATGTCGCGCACCGAAACGAAGACGGTGCCTGTCCTTGGAACATTCGTGCCGCCGCCAAGCTGGCTCTTGGCGAAAGCGACCGGAAACGAGCGATCGAGGCCGATGACCTCGCCGGTCGAGCGCATTTCGGGCCCGAGCACGGTATCGACGCCGGGAAACCGGGCAAACGGAAATACAGATTCCTTGACGCCGACATGATCGAGACGCGGCGGCCGTAATCCGAAGCCGGCCAGGCTTTCCCCGGTCATGATCCGGGCCCCGATCTTGGCGATCGGCACGCCGATGACCTTGGCGACGAAAGGAACCGTCCGCGCCGCGCGTGGGTTGACTTCAAGCACGTAGATTTCGCCGTCCTTCAACGCATATTGCACGTTCATCAAGCCGCCGACCCCGAGCGCCAGGGCGAGCTTCTTGGTCTCCTCTTCGAGTTCGGCGATCGTTTCGGGCGCAAGCGAGCGCGGCGGCAACGAACAGGCGCTATCGCCAGAATGAATTCCGGCCTCCTCGATGT
>DASYNQ010000333.1:0-2371 GCA_036008425.1 Methylocella sp.
GGCGGCTGCCGCCGCGCATGGCGTGCCCGATCCCAGGCTTCAAACGGCCGCTAATTTCTTGATGCTCCACGCGGCTGCCACGCTTGCCGTTTGCGGGCTTGCCTTGGTCCTGCCTCAACGCGGCATCTGGTTTCTCGGCGCGGCGGGGTTGTTTCTGTCCGGCAGCCTGTTGTTTGGTGGCGATCTCGCGGCGCGCGGTCTCGCCGGGACAAGACTGTTTCCCATGGCCGCCCCGCTCGGCGGAACGCTTCTTATTTTTGGCTGGGCTTTGGTGACGCTGGCGGCCCTGATCGTCATGCGTCAATCGCGTGACGGGAAACCGGATCAAAACATTGATGAATGATTAATTTTCTGGACTTTGACAACCGGACGGGGCAATATATTTGCGCTTTCAAGTGATCGGGCAGTAATATCATGGTTGCCGACACAGAGGCCGCGCCTAAGAGACAGCGTATCTTGATCGTCGAAGACGAGCCGTTCATTGCGCTCGCTTTGGAAGCGATGCTGTTAGAACTCGGCTTCGATGTGGCCGGTTCCGCCGCGCAAGTTTCCACCGCCCTGGAGTTGATCGGCCGCGAACGGATCGACGGCGCCATCCTCGACGTGAACCTTGGCTCACAAAGGATTGATCCTGTCGCCGACATTCTCGCCGCGCGTGCTTGTCCCTTCTTTTTCACGACGGGGTACGGCATTTCGGGCCTCCACGCCCGGCATGCGGGACGCGCCGTGCTGCAAAAGCCGTTCGGGTTGGAGCAACTTTTTGCGGTCTTGCGCGCGGAGTTTGGTTTCCCGATTGACGCCCGATGCGGCTTCGAAACGGACGGCACACTTTCGCGCGGCGATCGTCAGCTGCCAGCGTGCCACGCCACGGGTATTCCAACACCGCGCCTTTGAAGCCGGGGACGCTTGGTGGCCACGATTGGATTAGCTCGTGCCGCGCCGGTTGAAGCGATACCACTGCTCGATAGGATCGAACGATCTGCCGTCGATGAAATCGGCAAGGCGAGCCCGTTCGCGCGTAAGATCGCTCCTTTCCGCCTTGATCGTGACATAGTCAAAGACCAAATCACGTTTTTGGCGAGGGCTGTTTCATGCTTCAGGAAAACCTGGCAAAATCCGGCTTTTTGATTCTCTGGATTTTCTGAACAGACTCGGCATCGTGTTCGCGTGCAATTCTTTAGACTTGCGCAATCCCATCAGGGGCAGCCTGAGAGCCATGGTCGAATCGGCAACGGTCGTTTCTGGTCCCTCCCCGCCATCCCGCAAACTTCGGTCGCTCATAATCTACTTTTTCGCGGGCCTCGCCATTCTTGTCGCGATCACGGCGGTCGCGGCCCCTTGGGCCTTTTCGAATGCGGCTTTGCGCACCGAGATCGCGGCGCAAATCCGCCACGTGACCGGACTTGCCGCCATTTCGCAGGGCCGTGCGGTCTTTGTTGTCCTGCCGCAACCCCATATCAGCATTGATGGCGTCAGCTTCGCCGACCCTTCCGGCGCGCTTCGTATCGACGCGCGTTATTTTAAAGGGTACGTCCGGCTCGGGCCTCTATTCGCCGGCCGGATCGAGATCGCGTCGGCGACCCTCGGTCAGCCGGACATGCATATCGATCTCGATGGTCGGCCGATGTCCCCGGACAGCGTGATCGGCCGTGCCGCGGACGCCTCGCCGGCAACCGCTGAAGCCGCATCGGCGGACGCGGCGCGACTCGGCGCCGTTACACTTGTCGATGGCCGCGCGCGCTTGATAAGCAAACAACTTTCCCCAGATCTGTCGATCGACGCCATTAACATGACACTGGACTGGCGCAAACTAGGCGCGGCGGCGATTGTGACGGGGCAAGCCCGCATCCGTGGAGAGAACGCCACGATGTCCGCATGGATTGCAAGCCCGGCTGGGTTGTTGCGAGGCCAGCAATCCGCCCTGAGCCTCAAGATCGACGCACCTTCGTTCTCGCTGTCGGCTGATGGCGGTCTTGCAAGCATGCCGAAGTGGCAATTCAACGGCCACATTCACGCCGCCGCGCGGTCGGTGCGAACGCTTTTGGAACAAGCCGGATATTTTGTCCCCTTGCCTGGGCCCTTAAATGATTTTGACGCAAATTGCGAGGCCACCATCGCGGCGGCGGGCGCGGTCTTTTCAGGCCTGCATTTGCAGGTCGATGGGAATGATTTCGAAGGAACCTTGGCATTTCAGGCGCGCGACGGGGCGCCAATCCTTTCCGGTACATTGGCGACAAACCGGCTGTCGCTCCGGCCATTCCTTTCAAGCGTTTCGCCCGCCACTGGGCGCGATGGCCAATGGAATCGTGACCCATTCGATTTAAAGGAATACGGCTCGGCCGACCTTGATTTCCGCATATCGGCGTCGCAC
>DASYNQ010000334.1:0-8821 GCA_036008425.1 Methylocella sp.
TTCGGGACGGAGTCGCGACGAGGATCCGGTTCAATATCGTAGTAGAGACCGGCGTGCCTGGGTTTATTCCCAGAGGTCGGTGAACGCGAGACCATTGACCCGGCCCGCCCGCTTCTCGCAGGCGTCGTAGGGCGCCGCGGCGTAAAAGCGCTCGAGGCGGCGCGGGCGCTGTGACCTTGATTTGCATGAGGCCCGCGACAGCTCGCCGCGACGGTTGGGACGCGGGATTATCGACCCTGCGGAAAGCCGTCGGGTAAGGTTGTCATCTGCAAATCTGGCGGCGCAGATCCGTTAGCGGGCGAGCTGGCCGACGTGGTATCCGAGCCGGGTTTCTACATCTCCCGGTTTGTGAAAGCCGCGCTCAAATAGGGTTCGAATTCGCGCTTGGGCCGCGGGGCGCCCCAGCGAAGCGAGAAACGCGTCCCACTCGAGTGCGATTTCTCGGTCGGGAGGCAAACTATTCAGATCAACCAGACGTTTCGTCTCTGCGATCGTTTGTTTGTCGAAGGAGGAGATTCTCGCAGCAAGCGCGTCAACGAACGCGTCTAACTCGGCGTCAGGTAGCGAGCGATTGACGTAGCCATATAGCTCCGCTAAGTCGCCCCCGATATCGTCCGCTCCGAGCAGAATTTCCAGGGCACGTCCCCGTCCAATCAAACGTGGCAGCCGAGCCATGGGGCCGCCGCCGGGTACTAGTCCCGCGCCTACCTCCCACTGCGACAAGATCGCCTTCTCACGGCTGGCGAATCGCATATCGCTGGCGAGCGCAAGCTCGCTGCCGACACCGGTCGCACGCCCGCGAATTGAGACGATTGACACGACAGGACAACGGCTCAGCCGCGCAAACATGTCGGGAAGCGGTTGTAAGCCCGTCGGAGCCGCGGGAAGACGCGTGGAATCCTCAAGCTTCGCCAAAAAGTTGTAGTGCGTCAGGAAAAATCCGTCAACGGCACTGTCGAACACAACAACCTTGACTTGCTCGTCAGTTTCCAGCGCTTTGACGATCTCGTCGAGCTGCGGAATAGTTTCCGGGCCAAAGATGTTGAGAGGCGGGTGATTAAACGTGACGCGCCAATACGCGGCCGATCGTCGCGTCAGAAGAATCTGTTTAGTCATCGTCGTGTCGCTCATGTGTAGCTCCTTTCTAACTAGCGCAGTGATTTGAACGCCGCGCGGAGTTCACTCGCGAACAGCTCAGGCTGTTCCCAGGCCGCGAAGTGACCGCCCTTGTTGCACAAGTTATGTAAACGCCCTGGGCGATCTATCAATGCTGAACGACCGCGACACGACGTTCCCGCTCGTGTCCCGCGCCCCGCTCCCCAAGCTCGAGGCGTATAAGGCGAAAAAGGGATGGAGCGTCCCGTGGTTTTCGTCATTTGGCAGCGACTTCAATTACGTTCACGTCACGAACGACGAGAAGGTCGCTCCGGTCGAATACAACTATCGGGACAAGGCCGAGATGGAGGCAAGGAAAGTGCCCAATGCAGCAGATGGCGAGGAGCATGGCCTGGGCGTTTTCTTCCGCCTCGACGACGACGTTTTCCATACCTACTCGGTCTACGCGCGCGGCACAGAATCACTCACCGACGCCTACGACCTTCTCGACACGACTCCCTATGGGCGGCAGGAAGACTTTAAGGACTCGCCACCCGGTTGGCCTCAGAAGCCGACATACGGATGGGTCGAGACGGCCAAGGCGGACGCCCGACCTTAGACGACCACGCTGTTTGCAATCCTCCAACCCACTGAAAAGGAGACACAATGCAAGTCCAACCCTATTTGATGTTCGAGGGCCGCTGCGAAGAAGCGGTCGAGTTCTACCGCAAGGCGCTCGGCGCGGAGGTGACGAGGCTCATGCGCTTCAAGGAAAGCCCCGATCCCGGTATGTGCGCTCCCGGCACCCTGGACAAGGTGATGCATATGAGCTTCCGCATCGGCGATACAACTCTGTTGGCGTCCGACGGGCGGTGCACGGGGCAGCCGAACTTCCAGGGCTTCTCGCTAGCGCTCCACGTGGCTGACGATGCCGCGGCCGAGCGGCTGTTCGCGTCCCTGTCGGACGGGGGGCAGGTGCAGATGCCGTTGGCCAAGACCTTCTTTTCCTCGCGCTTCGGCATGGTCGCCGACCGCTTCGGCGTGCCATGGATGATCGTCGTCGCGCCTTGAGGATCGTCCCTCTCCCGGCCCGAAAGGACGAATCCCATGACCGCAACAACTTACGCCAATCCGTCCGAAGACCTTGTCCTCGTCGTCACGCGCATATTCGACGCGCCGCGCGAGCTTGTCTTCAACATGTTTACCGATCCCAAGCATCTGGCGCGGTTTTGGGGTCCGGCGGGGGTTTATGAGAACCGTTTGCGAAATGGACCCGCGGCCGGGCGGCGCTTTTTGCATTGGCATGCGCGGACCCGATGGCGGCATATGTCCATGCAAGGGCGTCTATCGCGAGGTCGTCGAGCCCGAGCGGATCGTCTACATCGGCGAGCCAGACGGCAGCCATGGCTGCGGGGGCGGGCTGCCTCCGCGCGCGCTCGTGACGATCACCTTTGCCGGGCACGATGGCAAGACGACTCTCACGATCAACACGCGCTTCGAGGCGGCCGCGGATCGCGACGCGGCAGTTAAGGTGGGGTTCAATACGGGTTGGGCCTCGAGCCTGGATCGCCTCGCGGATCTTCTCGAAAAACTCTGATCCTAAAACCCACCGCGCTCAGCGGAAAGCCGATTCAACGCTGGTGATTTTCAAGAGTTTCGCAAGGATCGAATGTTGCCGAGGCCGATGCGGCGACATGCTCCCCTTTAGCTCTTTTTTTGGGCCACGACCCTGCCGTCCATCAACCGTGCCGCCGCGTTGACTTCGGCATGAATTTGCGCCGGGGCGGCGGTGAGCAGGCCATGGCGGGTATCGCTGCGATTATAGACAATCGCGCATCCGTCGAGGCTTGCCAAGCGCCCCCCCGCCTCGTGGAGGATGAGATCGGCCGCCGCGATGTCCCAATCATGAGCGTTTTCCGAGGCGAAGCCAGCGTCGAGCGCGCCTGACGCGACATTGGCGAAACGCAACGCCAGCGACGGAATCTTGGGCTGCAACGCAAATTGGAGCCCGGCTTCGCGCAGCCGCTCGGCGAGGAACACGGGTGCCGCCACCCTTGACGTGGCACCAAGCGCGGCAAGTTTCGAAACCTCGATTGCCGTGTCATTGAGCCGGGCGCCGGCGCCCCTGACCCCGACATAGGTTTCCCCGAGCGCCGGGGCATGAACGACTCCAATCAGCGGGCGCCCCTGTTCGACAAGCGCGATCGCGATTGCCCACGCTCCATGGCCTCTCATAAACCCGCGCGTGCCGTCGATCGGATCGACCACAAGGACGATATCCTTCGAAAGACGCGCCGATGTGTCCGCGGTTTCCTCGGAAAGCCAGCCTGCTTCCGGCACCAAGGTCTCGAGACGCTTCTTTAAAAAGCGATCGACAAGATAATCGGCTTCGGTGACCGGAGAGCCGCCCGGCTTGTGCGAAATCCCGGCGCTGGTCGCCGCGCCCGGGCGAAAAAAAGCTAGCGCCAGCGTCCCGGCGCCGCAGGCGGCTTCGACGAAGGAGGCGACCAGGCCATCCCCATGCGAGATCGGAACCAATGTCATATGCCGGAGTGAGAAAAAGGCCCCTTTCGCTTATCCCGCTGCAATGCGGGAAACAAGCGTTTCCCTGCCGCGACGCCGCGCCGTCTTCGCTTGCCGCCACGGCCGCCGTCGGCTTACCGGGGAGCGCCGGGGGCGTCGCGTCGATCCGGCTGGTGGGGAAGGTTGCTCTTCGACAATTCGGACGTTGCTGCGCTCGATAGGCGCGTAATCGCGGCGGGGTACCAGCCGGACGCAGCGCCGCGATCGCCCGTCGCGTTGGATACCCAGGCTCACGGGGTATCCGCAAGAAACCGCTTGCCGCGCAAGGAGGCCGTCGCCAGCGCAAGATTTGGCCTGGGCAATCGTTGGGACGATCTTATCCGCATTGCAGTGTCAAACAATTTTCCCGTCGCTAAGCGGCTTTTAATTACGAGCGCTTGTCAATCGCGATGTAGTCGCGCCTCGGCGAACCGATGTAGAGCTGGCGCGGGCGGCCGATCTTCTGACTTGGATCCTCGATCATTTCCTTCCATTGCGCGATCCAGCCGGCGGTGCGGGCCACCGCGAAAAGCATGGTGAACATCGACACCGGGAAGCCCATCGCTTTCAGCGTGATCCCGGAATAGAAATCGATATTGGGATAGAGCTTCTTCTCGATGAAATATTCGTCGCTCAGAGCGATTTTCTCAAGTTCCATCGCGACATCGAGCAACGGGCTATCCTTGATCCCGAGTTCGTTCAGGACATCGTGACATGTCTTCTGCATGATTTTGGCGCGCGGGTCATAGTTTTTGTAGACGCGGTGGCCAAACCCCATGAGCCGGAATGGATCGTTCTTGTCCTTGGCACGGGCGATGAACTTCGGGATATTCTCGAGCGTGCCGATTTCCTTCAACATTTTCAACGCCGCTTCATTGGCGCCGCCATGCGCCGGCCCCCACAAGCACGCCACGCCCGCGGCGATGCAGGCGAACGGATTTGCGCCCGATGAGCCAGCAAGCCGCACCGTCGAGGTTGACGCATTCTGCTCGTGATCGGCATGGAGAATGAAGATGCGATCGAGGGCGCGGGAAAACACCGGATTGATCTTAAATTCTTCGGTCGGCACGGCGTAGCACATGCGCAAGAAGTTCGAGGAATAATCGAGCTCGTTCTTTGGATAAATGAACGGCTGGCCGAGCGAATATTTATACGCCATCGCAGCGAGGGTCGGCATTTTGCCGATCAGACGGAACGACGCCACCATGCGCTGCTGAGGATCCGAAATATCGGTCGAATCGTGATAGAAGGCCGAGAGCGCTCCGACGCTCGCCACCAGCACGGCCATCGGATGGGAGTCGCGGCGCAGGCCGCCCAGGAACCTGGCCATCTGCTCGTGCACCATCGTGTGCCGCGTAATCCTGTAGTCGAAGTTCTTCTTCTGGACGACGGTCGGCAATTGGCCGTAGAGCAAGAGATAGCAGGTCTCGAGGAAATCGCCGTGCTCGGCGATCTGCTCGATCGGATAGCCGCGATAGAGCAGCACACCCTCGTCGCCGTCAATATAGGTGATCTCCGATTCGCAGCTCGCCGTCGAGGTGAAACCAGGATCGTAGGTGAACATACCGGACTGGGCGTAGAGCTTGCTGATATCGACAACCGAAGGACCGATTGTTCCGGCCTTGACCGGCATTTGGACTGTGGAATTTCCGATGCTAAAGGAGCCGGTTGTCGCGCTCATGGGGCTGCTTTCCTTAGGGTCGTTGCGGCGAGCCTGGCGTGCCGTGCATGAGGGCTCCAACGCAATATGAATGATGCGGCGCAGCAACACTAGCTTATGCGTGGCGTCCTTTCAAGCGGGGGAAAACCGGGAAAGTATTTCGGTTTGAATTCCGGTGTTCGGCCTGCCAATGTCTAACTGCTTCGTTTGAAGGTGCTGTCGCGGACGTGGTTGGAATTTGTTTGGCGCGATCTCCAGCGGGACGAGGTTACCCGATCATGCGGCGAGGTCAATGAACTGATCAAAGGCCTTTCGGCGAGGATTCGCCACCCGCCGATCTCGCGGACGGTTATCTGCCCCGACGCCAGCACAGCCCAGAACTACATCGCGGCGCCGTCCCCTTCGACGAGCGCGGGAGGCAGCACGGTCTGGGTCTTGATCCTCCGCTTGAACTCCTCGTGCAATCCCGTCATGGCGGGGTCTGTCGAACCACGATCGCATTCGACGTGCGGATCGATTTCCACTGGCCTTTCGGAAAGCGCGTGAAAGTGAATAGCTTGGGCGCGCCAAACCGCCACCCTGGCATCGCGCCAACCATCTCTATATCGCGTTCGGCCCCGCGCCAATCATTCAAGCGGCCGCTTCGGGGCTTTTGCCTTGCCCTACGTTCCGCGCGCGCGGCATCCAGCGTCTTGCGATCAAGTGCGGGCGTCATCCTTTCTCATGCCCGCATGGAATCATTCGCGACTTCCCAGGGCTACAGGGTCGGAGTGGCCATTTTGCAACAGCGGTCGCGTTTTCGCTGTTCGAAAACTTGTTGGAACTTGCGCAAGCGTTACTGCAAGCCTCTATTGGCCAGCACGACCTGGACAATGGGGGCAAACTCGCGTGGACGGCCGCACCGGATTGCAACTGACCAGTAAAGCTTCCGCTCGGCGGCACCATGGGGGGAGTTTCATTGCGGGGCTTTTATTTTTCGGGGCTCTCTCGGCGGGCGCTGGCGCGGCGCGCGCCGCCGATTTGCCTTCCAAAACGCAGGCCCCGGTTTTTGAACCGCCGCCGCCAGAATTCAGCTGGACCGGTTTTTATCTCGGCGTTCACGCCGGCGGCGGGCTCGATCACTTCGCCTTTCCTTTCGACATCTTCGTGCCGGCACCGGGCGGCTTCTTGAAAAGTACGAGCGGCATTACCGCGTCGGGCCCCATCGGCGGCCTCCAGGCCGGATTTAATTACGAGCTTCCGTACTTCCACATCGTCGCCGGGATTGAAATCGACAACAGCGCGTCCGGCATCAGAGGCCAGACCACCGTCAATGGAACACTCGTCTCCGGCGCCCCCGCGACCGCCACTTTCGGCTCCAAATTCGAGGATTTCGGCACGGCGCGGGTTCGCCTCGGCTACGCGTGGGGCCGTTTCTTGCCGTATTTAACCGGCGGCTTCACCTATGGAACGATTGAAACCCTTTACAGCGTCGCCACGCCAGGGTTCTTTAACGCCGGATCGAGCACGGCAACGCGCTCGGGCGTCTTTCCCCATGTTGGGGCCGTCGGCATCGGCGCCGAATATGCCGTCGCTCCAAACTTCACGGTGAAGGTTGAATATTTGTACGATTTCATCAATGCCCACCCGGAGGTGTTCAATCCGGTCGCCGGATCCTCGATCCCGTTCGGCACGCGCACGATGTACCACATCGCCCGCGTTGGTTTGAGCTACCATTTCGGTTGGTTGTCGCCGCTAGCGACGCCTGTTGTCGCAAAATACTAAAAGCCGCAGCCATGTGCCGCGCAAACCAGCTCATGCAACGCGGTTGGCCCGCCCGGCGAAGCGCCCATAAAAGGATTCATGCGCACTTGCCATATCCACGACGATTTTCGGCGGCGCAAAACGTTCGCCGTATTTTTGCTGAAGCTTTTCGCAAAGCGCGACGAACTTTGCCGCGCCCATCCCGTCGATATAACTCAACGTGCCGCCGGTGAAGGGCGCGAAGCCGAAGCCGATGATTGAGCCGACATCCGCCTCGCGCGGGTCCGTCACGACGCCTTCCTGTATGGCCCGCGCGGCTTCGATGGCCTGGGTCACGAGGAACCGTTGCTTGAGTTCGGCGATATCGATCGTGTCCGGATCGAGCTTGGTTTGTTGAAACGCGGCGAGCCCCGGCCATAGGGTCTTCGGTCCCTGCGCCGGATAGTCGTAAAAGCCCTTGCCGTTCTTGCGTCCAAGCCGGCCATGATCGGCGACCATGGCCTTGAGCAAATTTTCCTGCGCAACATCGATCGCTGCTGGTCCGAGATCGCGCTTTGCCACCTCGACGATTTTAAGTGCCAAATCGAGCGCGACCTCGTCGTTGAGCGCGAGCGGCCCGACCGGCATGCCCGCCATTTTGGCCACGTTCTCGATCATCGCTGGCGGAACGCCTTCGAGGAGCATGATGTGGCCTTCGTGAATATAATTGCCGACGCAGCGATTGGCATAAAAGCCGCGCGCGTCATGCACCACGATCGGCGTTTTCTTGATCGTGCGGACATAATCCAAAGCCACGGCCAGCGCGCGATCGCTGGTTTTCTCGCCAAGTATCACTTCGACGAGAAGCATCTTTTCCACCGGCGAGAAAAAATGAACCCCAATGAAGTTTTCGGGCTCGGCATAGGCTTGCGCAAGCGAAGTGATTGGCAGCGTGGACGTGTTCGAGGCGAAGATCGTGCCGGGCTTGAGAACCGCGCGCGCCCTTTGTGTGGCGGCGGCCTTGACCGCGCGGTCCTCGAATACCGCCTCGATCACGAGATCGGAGCCCGCGAGATCCTGGTAATCGGCGGTTGGTTTGATTTTTGAAAGAAGGGCTTCCTTATCGGCGGTTTTCGCGCGGCCCTTTAAGACCTGCGCCGAAATAAGCTTCTCGCAAATCTCCTTCCCCTTATCAGCCGCCTGCTGATCCCGGTCGATCAGCACCACCTCCATTCCGGCGCTCGCGGTGACATAGGCAATGCCGGCGCCCATGAATCCCGCACCGAGGATTCCAACCTGTTTAATCACGCTCGCCGGAGCATGCGCGGGGCGGCGCGCGCCCTTGTTCAGCTCGCCCATGCAAATGAAGAGCGTGCGGATCATCGCGGCTGCCTCCGGCGAACGCAAAATCTTGGCGAACCAGCGCGATTCGACGCGCAGCGCCAAATCCATCGGCAATTGCAGGCCCTCGTAGACGCTGTGCAAAATCGCCTTGGCGGCCGGATAATTGTCATGCGTCTCGCGTCGGTAGATTGCGTTGGCGGCCGGCCATACCATCATGCCTTGCGGCGAAAACACTTTTCCTGAAGGGAGCTTGAAGCCCTTTTCGTCCCATGGCGCGACGCCCTTGCCGCCGCCCGCGATCCAGGCCTTGGCCTTCGCGACGATGTCGCCCGCGGGGGCAACCTCGTGCACGAGGTTCATTGTTTTCGCCGCTTTCGGCCTGATCTGCTCGCCCTTGAAAAGCATTTGCAGCGCGTCGCCGGTCTGCATGAGACGGGC
>DASYNQ010000335.1:0-11272 GCA_036008425.1 Methylocella sp.
GCCATCGAGCTGCACGGCTGTCAAGATGTCTTTGAACAAGTGGTAGTAGTTGTTGATCGAGACCACTTCGCCTCGGGAGACGTCGCCCAGCTCGGGCCGGTTCTGCAGAAACATCGCCGGCGGAAACTCGGGCAGAAAGGCTTCGGGGAGATCGAACTCGATGTCGTACCGCTCCAACCGCGGAAACATTTTGATCTGCATCTTGGGAAAGACCTGGCCACCTAGCCCACCTCCTTGAGCTGCGTGAGGCAGCGCCTTGTAAGGGAAGATGTCCCGCTCGCGAATCTCGGCCGGGCTCAACTTGTCCAGTGCTTCCCATGTCATCCCCGCCGGCAATCTCGCCGTAGGACCCACCGCGATGGGTTTGCCGCGCGACATTTTGACGGCCGGGTCGAGCTTCGGTTCAAGGTCGTATCGGCTTTCGAGGAGCTTGCGCTGGGTTGCCGTGACCTTCGGCTTATTGGCCACGCCCGCCTTGAAAAAGTCCTCAAACGTCATTCCGGGCTTCATCGCGCCGAGGGGGTCACGGTAGAAATCGAAACCGAGCATCTGTCCGCGATCTTGTTGATCTTTCAAAGCCTCCGACGAGGGTAACGCATTGCTCGGGTTGAAGACGTCGGAGAGATCGTGGGCCGTTTTCTTCTGTTCCGGCCGCTCCATTGGAGCTTCCTTGGGGGTCTGCGCCGCTGCGATAGCGTCTGCAGGTGCGTCGTTCGGTTGCGATCTGGCACCCTGCGGGGCGCTGAGTAGCACCAGGCTGCCGGCCAGAGCGCCTAGCGCGACAGCCGTAATGATCCCCACCACGCTATTCTCGTATTTGCTTCTCCATTCGAGTGACATTTTATCTCCCCGTGTGAGGATGTGATGAACCGAGATTCCCCGGATGGACGCCGCATTGAGCGTAATTCTGCCTCCATTCGGTTTCCTTTGCAAGGCGAAGCCGTTGCTCTTGCAGATAGGCGGGTCGTCAAGCGCCGTTTAGATCAGCGCGGGGCAAAGCAAGATCGCCATTTGTCAGCCTTGGCCAGGCCCGGCGATCGGCGCCTGAAAAACTCAAGCCGAGGTCCCAAGGGAAATAGATCCAGGTGTCCTGCGAAACCTCGGTAATGAAGGTATCGACGAAGGGCCGCCCCAGCGGCTTGGCATAGACCGTCGCGACATGCGCCTTGGGCAAGATCGCGCGGACGATTTTTACCGTCGCGCCGGTATCGGCGAGATCGTCGACAACGAGAACGCCTTCGCCGCCGCCGCTTGCGGTCTCCGGCAGAACGCTTTTCAAGATTTTCATTTCCCCCTGGATCTTCTCCTGAGCATAGCTCGCGACACAGATTGTCTCGATGATCTGCATGTCGAGCTCGCGCGCGACGATGGCGGCCGGCACCAGGCCGCCTCTTGTGATCGCCACCATGCCGGAAAATCGCCCGGCCGCGGAAAGCCGCCAGGCGAGCGCCCGCGCATTGCGATGGAACCGATCCCAGGAGACACGAAAGGCCTTTACGGCAACGGCTCCCGGCATCGGGGTTCTGGCCACTCCTTGGCGAGCCGGGCGACCATGACGCCGATCGCCGCCGCAGCCGCGGCGACCTTCGCCGCGTCCTTGCCGCGAACCACGATCTCGTTATGAAAACCGCCGTCGCGGAAAGCGGGATAAGAGCCGATCGAAAGCTCTGGGTTGGCGGCGGCGAGATCGCCGAGCGCGGCCGCGTAGGCTCCCTCGAACAGACTCCCCGCTGGAATTGTCTCGGCGATCATCGGAGCGCCGGTCGCGAGCTTTGGCGCGACCTCGTCGAGCATGGCCTGCATGATCGCGGGAACCCCCGCCATGACGATGACATTGGCAATCCAAAAGCCGGGCGCCGCCGATATCTTGTTCTCGATAAGGCCGGCGCCACGCGGAATGCGCGCCATCCGGCGGCGCGCTTCGTTGAGATCTCCCGGCTTGATTCGCTCAAGCAGAAGTTTTATCGCCCGCGGATCTTCCGAAATTTCGACATCGAGCGCGGCGGCCACCGCGCCGGCGGTGATGTCATCATGCGTCGGGCCGATGCCCCCGGTCGTGAAGAGATAATCATAGCGTGTGCGCAGTGCATTGACCGCCGCGATAATCTCGGCCGTCACATCCGGAACGACGCGCACCTCACGCAGTTCGATGCCGATCTTGGTAAGGTAATCCGCGATATAACCGATGTTCTGGTCCTTGGTGCGCCCGGAAAGGATCTCGTCGCCGATGACGAGGAGCGCCGCCGTCACGGATGCACCTTGCGTCATGGCCGTTCTCCAAGAGGCTTGCTAGCATGAAAGGAAAAAAATCCGACGTTTTTGAAGCACAAGCTGCCCGCGATTCCGCTCATTCCCCGGTTATCGCGTTAAAAGCTTTCAAGATTACCGGACCTAAGCAGACCTGTGATGATTGGCCAACGGGAAAAGTGCGTGGTTCTCATGTTCGTGGTCAAGCACATTGGTCGTGCGCGTTCATTCCGCGGCGCCCGCCGGTTGAACCACGCGAGCGCGGAAATAAGAACGGTTCTCGCCGAGGCCGCCGCCCGCGACGACTAAAAAAGCGGCGGGACCTTCGGCAATTCCTGTTTGAGAGGGCATGATGGCGGAGTTAGCGGTTATGATCGACGGCCGGGTCTACCGGGTGGCCTGCGACGAAGGCGAGGAAGTCCGTCTCGGCGAACTCGCGCAATTGGTCGATGCCAAGATTTCCGTGCTGCGGCAGCGGTTCGGCGAGATCGGCGACCAGCGTCTCATCATCATGGCGGCGATTACCCTCGCCGACGAACGGGCCGAGGCGAACGCCCGCGTCCGCGACCTCGAAGCCGAACTCGCGCGGCTGAAGTCTCCTTCGACTCCCGCCCCTGACTGGGCCGAGCAAGTGGCAGTTTTGCTGAGCGAGGCGGCGCAGCGGATCGAGCATGTCGCGCAGGATCTGAATGATTCCAGCCGCGAGTAGACGTGCGACGTGAAGTTGGGACGCAGGCCGAACTTCACCGCGCACAAGCAGCGCGATGCGCCAACTGCAAACTCGGGGAAGTTATCTCCTTTTCCACAAACCCTCGTTAAAATATGCCGCCTGAATGTTCCCATATTTATGATCTGCTTAATAAAGCCTCTTGGTCGAGAGACGCGCAAACACCCGCCCGCGCCGATCCGCAAGCTGCAGGCGAGCATCGAACAATTCGGCTTCGTCCTTCCTATCGTCATCGGTGCGAGCAGCTGCGTGGTCGCCGGTTGGGGATTGGCGCTTGCAGCCAAAAAGCTCGGCTTGCGGGAAGTTCCCGCCGTGACCATCACTGGCTTCGACGATGCTATAGGCCGCGCCGAGCCCCCGCAATGCAACGGCCGCGAGGAGACAGATTACGACACCAGGGATGGCGAAGCCGGGGCCGCGGTTAGCGCCCAGAATATCAGCCCCCACGGCCATGATCGCCCGGCAGCGCCCGCTCCTCCTCCGCTTGCGATGCGGGCCACAGCTTCATGGCGATCTGCCCTGAGCGGATGGTAAGAACCAACGTGGCAAGGCCGCCAACGCCGAGCAGCGTCCAGCGAACCGGATCTGCACCAGCAGTCCAGGCAGAAAGACCGGCATCTGCCAAGGTGCCGATAAACACATAGCCACACAGGGCCGGCAACGACGCGAGCGTGCCCACGGCATAGTCGCGCAGGTCGATCGAGGACAGGCCAAGCATGTAACTGGTAGCGGCGAACGGCATGATCGGCGAGATCCGCAGCATGCACACCAGTTTCCAGCCATCCCGAACAATCAGGGAATCGAGCCTGCGCAACCGCGGGCGGCGGGCCGCCAGACGCTCGACCGTCGGGCGGAACAAGGATCTGCTGAGAAAAAACGCAAGGACGGCACCGCCCATAACACTGATCCCTGCCAGGAGGAAACCAGGCACCAGCCCATAGATCACGCCGGCCGCCACGCCCAGCAGCGATGCCGGCAATATGCCGCTCACCGCGACGAAAGTCTGCAAAACCGCGAAGATGACAGCTCCGGTGAACCCGAGACCGCGGAGAACTCGCAGCAACCCTGCCGCGGCACCGGTTATTCCTTCGGGCGAGACCCGCGCCGCGACGATGCCAAACACCATCAGCCCGGCCAGACCACCGGCCAGGAGCCCGCGGACGGACGGACGCCAGCTTGGCCACATGGCGAAGGTCATGCCGAAGGTTCGCTGCCGACGGGCAAGCTATTGAAGTCGGAATCGGCGATGACTGGCAAGCGGCTCTCAGCGGTGTCGGCGAAGAGGGGCGAATCGATCAGCCCCATATGCTGTAGCCGATACTGCACCGAAGTCTTCAGCACGCCGAGCCCGTAAATGACGCTGCGACTGAAGTTGATCGACGACGCTTCTGGGAAGTATTTAGTGGGGCAGCTGATCTCGCCGATCCGGAACCCAAAATAGGCGGATTGAGCGAGCATCTGGTTGTCGAAAACGAAATCCTCCGAATTATTCCGGAGCGGCAGCTTCTCCAGCACGGCCCGGCTCCAGGCCCGATAGCCTGTATGGTATTCTGATAACTTCTGACCGATCATGATGTTCTCGAAAAGGGTCAGGACCCGGTTCGAGACATACTTGTATATAGGCATTCCGCCGACCAGCGCCCCCCGGCCGAGAATGCGCGAGGCCAGCACCACGTCGAACTCCTCCGAAGCAATCATCGATGCCATCGCCGTCACCAGTTTCGGCGTGTACTGATAGTCGGGATGCAGCATCACGACGATATCGGCCCCTCGGGCCAGCGCCGCCGTGTAGCAGGTCTTCTGGTTGCCGCCATATCCCCGATTTCGTTCGTGGCTAACCGTCGCGATGCCCAGGCTTCGCGCCATTTCGACCGTCGCGTCTTTGCTGGCATCGTCGATCAAGATAACGTCGTCGACGACATCCTGCGGTATGTCGTCGTAGGTCTGCTTGAGTGTCTTGGCGGCGTTGTAGGCAGGCAGCACCACCGTGATCTTCTTGTTCGCGAGCACTGAACCTCCTCGGAGCATGACGCGGTCAAGCCTTCCTGTCGCAGCTCTCTAGCATCGCTGCTGTACAATGTTTTTCGACTCGCCGCAATGAATGCCCGCATCAGCTCCGGCGTTTTCCGGCGCCCGGCGCAGACGTCGGGAGATCCACGGGTTCCTATTGCGGCCCTGGCATCTTGGTTTCAAAAATGACGGTCTGATCAAACGTTGACGAGCGCCAATTCTTGCTATTCGATCCATTATGACTACACGCGCGCAGTCGAGACAGATTACTAGGCATGACGTGAACGCATCTTGCCTGGCGAATGCCGCGGGTAGGTTCATTACAACTTGACGATGGCCACGCGGAGCTATCGAATCGGTGAACCGAGCCGCTCAACGTTCCGGCTCAGGCGTCGAGGTATCATCGCGGCGCCGGAGCACCACGATGTCTTGGAAATCGTGGATCGCGCCGCGCACGATATCCTGAAGCTCGAAATATCTCGACCAGTTGCGGGCGATGTAAGCCTCGGAAATGAATGTGACCCCATATTCGTACCGACTCGAAGTCAGATGGCCGTGCTGACACAAGAAGCAGAAGCCGGGTCCGGCATCGAACGCCGCGCGCGCCGTGGCGAGACCACCGTTCGGCAAGGCAAGCATCGTGGCGATGGTCGAGTCGGTCTCGGCCCGCTCCAAAACGCGTGTGCCAGAAACGGTCAGGAACAACATCGCACCAGCGCGCGCCACGCGCCGGAGCTCGTCGAGATAGAAAAATTGGTCCTGCTCGTTCATGTGGGTAAAGACGGAAATGGCGGCCACCGCATCGAAGGCCGCAACCGCGAACGGCAGCGTCTGGCCAGGCTCCGTCTTCACCACTTGCACCCAAGGCAGGTTGCCAGCTATCCAAGCGACGCTGCCGGCGTCGATATCGGCGCCGACATAGCGCCCCTGAAAACCTTTGAACATGCGGGCCAGTCGGCCGGCGCCGGCCCCGAAATCGAGCAGGTCGCGATAATCGGACAGCGGCTTCGGGCTCGCCGCCGCAAGCGCCCTCACAATCGCGCCGCCATGCGCCGCGAAGTGCTGGTCGTTGTCGAGGCCGGAGGTGCGATGCATCAGCGCCGCCGGGGGGAAAGGCGCCACCAAGTCCCGCGCGCGGACCGACTCGAACGCGGTGATTTCGTTAAACCGCAGCCACGGATCGAGGCTGCCCCGGATCCCCAATATCGCGGCCTCGGGCACAAGTCCCGCATGGCGTTCGAAGGCCTCGCGCACAAGGACGGCGGCGGATGGCCGGGGCTTGGCTATGTAAACGTAGCTGTCCGACGGGAGGGCGCCGTCGCGGATCAGGTCTTGCTCGGCCTCGAACATGGCGGCGAGGGTCGCCAATCCCTTGGGGCTATCGGCGATGGCGCCGTCGAGGCAACCGCTGCCGAAAATCGGCGCGAGCAATGTGCCGCCGCGTGGCCATTTCTGGATGATCTCGAAATGCGCGGCCAGTGCCGCCTCGATGTGCTGGGGGGCGACAGCCTCGGAGGGATCCATGGCGCGGAGCGCGCGCGCATCGCAGCGGATAACCTTATCGCGCCGGCGCCATGCCTTCGGCACGAGCGCCAGGAGCTCGTCGGCTAGACGCATCTGCGTGTTGGACCACTGGAATTGGTTCGGCCCGACATAGTCGTTCAGCCACAGATAGCCGCCAGGCCGCAGCGACCGCCCGATGTTTCTGAAGCAGAAGTCGAGGTTCTCGACGTGGTGCATTGTGCCAGTGGTCAGCACGGCGTCGTAGGCAGCCTCTGGCAGGATCTCTTTGTTGAGGTCGATCCGCAAAAAACGGCACCGCTCGGTTGTGCCGCATTGGGTCTTGATTCGCTCCGCCGCGCGGGCTAGCGATGCCGTCGAAATGTCGTAGGCGTCCACTGTCAGGCCAGGATCGCCGTCAAGGAGAACGTGAACCAGAATCCCATCGCCGCAGCCGAGTTCGGCGACATGAGCAAACGGACCATAATGCCGCATGAACCAGCCAGGCGGATTGATCGAAATATCGCCAGTGACGAGCTTGTTAAGGGCATGCTGGATCGGCGCTGGGCTTTCCCAGTGCGCGAACGGCCCGCAATGTCGCCCGACATTCTCATCCCAGAACGATGCGACTTTGCGCGCCTTCACGGCGCCGGCCATTTGCTCCGCTTTCGTCAAAAGCGGCCTGCCAATCCGTTGGGCGCGCCGAACACTCCGCCGCGCTGCATTTAAGGCGGCGATCAAGCGGCTAGTCATTCGAGAATTAGCTCCTTTCGGCCTACTCACGTACCTGAATTGGGCGCGGCTCTTTCGAAACCGCATCATCGCGCGGTGGTATGAAAACCTCATCGGAAGCCCGGCCCCCCAAGGTTCAAATCGTCCATTGCGTGCGATTGCAAGCCTGAAGCATCGGCATCGACGGCCGCCGCCGGCATACGTCCCCATGTCGGCCGGGACATGGCGAAGATTGCTTATTTGGCGGCCAGCCCCGGACGATCATGCTCATCGGGACCTGCAATCGCCGCATTGATCATGACCGCTGGGACTCGATATTACTTTGAAAGAAGCACACGCCTCGCGAGCCTTTCGGCGATCAGGCTGACAGCAAGACACGCCGTCGCAAAGGTGATGAGGTAAGGAATATTGAGAAGCTTGTCCGGATAATCCTCGTAATAAGCATAACGAATCCACTCGACGCATTGCAGCAGGGGGTTCAAGGCAAGCCACCGGTCATATGGGTCCGGAATAGCGCTTGGAAAAAAAATAATGCCGGAGGCAAGCCAAAACACCGGGATTGACAAATTGAAAAGCAAATACCAAACCGGGAGGACACGGGCGATCAACGCATTGGGAACACCAATAGAAAAACTAAAATAAATTGTCGCGGCGACCGCGAACACGATCCCAGGCCAGTCACGCGGCGAGAAATCAGTTGAATAAACCGCGAATATGCAGACGAAAATAATAAAAACAACGACGGAGCCCGCCGCCTCCAATATACCCCTTGCAAGAAGAATATCGAAAACCTTCACACGGTTAAAATAAAGAAGCGGACAGTTTTCCGCGAGCGATATGACGATCTGCCGCGACAAATATGTGTAGATCACGAAGGGCAAGACGGATAAGCCGAAATAGACCACCTGATCCGTTCCTTGCGGAGCCAAGCGGCCAAAGATGTGGAAACACATGACAACGATCAGCAGGTGCACCAGGGGCATCAATAAAATCATCAAAAATCCTGTATAGTATCGTCCGGCTCGCTGCCTAATGTCGCGCAATAGGATCGCGCCGATCGCGGCGGCGTTGATCGCGAGCGGGGAAGCGCGTGGCCGCCGCATCGACTCTGTCACCGGCGTTGCTTCCATTATCGCCTCCGGATCCGAATGAAGTTTGTCACTGTCCCGATCCTTGTCCCAGTCCTTGTCCAGAGACGCCGCGCCGGGCACCCCTTACATCGCTTGTATCGTCTCGAACCGCCGGATGCCCGCCGGAGGTCATTTCCATCCGGTCACAATCCCCGGACCGGGCGGCTTCCGGGTAAATTATCAAAGATTTTTCCGGTAGAACTCTATGGCATCGTCGATTTGACCGAAGGCCACGAGCTTACCGCGATAAAGTACGAGGCCGCGGTCACAATAGGCCTTAATCGTCCCGATGTCATGCGACACCATGATCATGCTGCTGCGGCCGCGTTTTTCTTCGAATGCCTGTCTGCACCGCAAACCGAATCTCGCATCGCCGACTGCGGTGATTTCGTCGACGAGGTAGCAATCGAAATCGATAGCCATGGACAGGCCGAAGGCGAGACGGGCCGCCATGCCGGACGAATAGGTGCTGACCGGCATGTCGAGATAATTGCCGAGTTCGGAAAAATAGTCGACGAAATCGATCACGCGCCACAGGTTGGCGCCGTAAATCCGGCTAACGAATTTGATATTCTCGCGCCCTGTCATCAGGGGATGAAACCCGCCGCCGAAGCCGAGCGGCCAAGAGATCCTGAGATCGCGGAAGATTTGCCCCGAGTTGGGCAGCTCGGTGCCGCCGATCAGGCGCAGAAGCGTCGATTTTCCCGCCCCGTTCGAGCCAAAGATGCCGTAGGTGTACCGCGTATCGAACGAATACGTCACATCGTCGAGAACGACCTTCCGATGGTTCTCGGTTCGGTAAGATTTTGACACGCGGGAAAGCCGGATCATTGCGCGCCATCACATCGCGAGCTTGCGGAGCGCCGCCCGCCATAGAGCCATGCCAATCGTATAAAGCAACGCGGCCGCGGCAATTCCAAGCAAGCTGAAAAGGACTCGTTTTGGATAGGTTGAGTTCCGCGGAAGAACCGGATGGACGAACGTCGCCAGATAGACGTGCTTTCCTTCCGCACTGACACGGGCGCGCTCGAGGGCGGCGGCGGCCAGCGTGTATTGTTTTTCGGCGATCTGCTGCTGAAGTTCGAACTCGTCGAAGTGCGTAATCTTTCCGGCGATTGTAGCGGGCTCCGTATCGTCTCGCGAAGTCAAAAGCTGCTCGAGGCCGGTAATTTGTTCGCCGATCACTTCGACGCGCGTGCGCATGATCTGAACCTGCGGCGCGGATTCGCTGACATTTCCGCGCTCTGATGCCGTTAGTTCCTGTTCGAGGCGGATTTTTTCCAGGCGGAGCTCCGAGATCAAACGGCCGATTCCCTCGGCCGTGCGTTGTGGATCGAGCGTCTGCTGCTGGTTACGGAGATCGCGCATGGTCGCGAGCGCATTGGTCAGGCGCGTTTCGGCGCGCGCAAGTTCCGCTTCTGCTTCGGTGACCGCGTCTTGACGCGCGCGGGCCGAAAGCGTGTTCACCAGGCTCTCGCTCAAATCGACCGTTGCGTTGGCGATTCTGAGCGCCTCTTCCGGCGAAAATGCACTCACCCGCATTGTCACGATCCCGGACGGCGCTTCGATCGACGTTTTGATGTGCGATTTCCAATATTTGACGAGATCTTCGATCGGATCGTCGGCATTAAAGCGGGAAATCCAATCGATTCCGTCGCGTCCAAAGATCGCGCGAAGGTCGAGCTGGCGATCGAGCGCTTCGACCAGGGCCTGGCTTTTCACGTAATTGACAACGATGAGAGAATCCTGCACCTGCGTGAAGGAGGCAAGGCCGGTCAGCGCCGAGATGGCGTCTATGGGCGGCCGCGCGCCGCCTCTGACCGCAAAACGCGCCTCCGAAGTGTACTGGCTCGAAGCAATGAGCGAGAAATAAACAACCGCCAACGCGGCCGGCGTGGCGAAAAAAGCCAGAAATCCGAATAGGCCAGAGCGGGATCGCCGGATTGGACTGAAGGTCTGATAGGCGATTCGCGCGGTGACGGCCCAGCTTGCCCGCGAGACGGTCCTTGCGTTGGCGAGCCGCACCGAGCGCGCCGAGCGACGCAATTCCTCCGAGGCTACCGCGGCGCGTTCGAGAGCAACCGCGTGCATCCTGGCAAGCGCGCCAGGCCTTGCTGGGTCACCGGAATTGGTTTTTGCTGCAGTCACACAATGCATCCCATGCGATTTCGAACCGCAATCGGCGGCGTCTTAGGACGGCCCGTATCCGGAGGTCATGAACAGCTCCTTTTGAAGAGGAAATCGTAACCAATCATTTTGTCGAAACGGCGTCGATAAATCGCCAGTCCAGGAAAGATACCCGTTATCATCACCAAGGGATGCACGGGACCCCCGTGCCATGCGGCAACGCCGCATCGGCAATCCGGGCTCGCCCGCCGCCGGCGGCGCCTCGGAGAGAAGCTAATTCGGCGCAACGAGACCATGCGCCGCGTATAGGGCGAGGAGATCGTGGACCATATCGGCCGGAACCCTCTCGTACGAACTAGCGGCGCACATCTCGCCGGCAAGATTGGGCTCGTCCGCGACTTTACGTAATATGCCGGTAAGGCTACCGAGATTGCCGCGCGCGAAATGAAATCCATTGACGCCGTTTTCGATAAATTCCGTCATCCCGGCCACATCCGCCACGATAACCGGCGTATGCGTAGCCAAGGCCTGCAAAAGAATGAGTGGACTGTTCTCGTACCATGTGGACGGAATTGCGAGGTAGTCCAGCGTGCCGAAAGCCTCCGCCAGTTCCGCGCGTGGCAAAATTCCCGGAAATTTGACCTGTAGCCCCTCCGCGAGCCGCAGCAATTTGGCGTAATATGCGGGGTCTTGATCGTGCGGCCCCCATAGGCTCAGCGAAAGATTGGCGCGGCCGCTGGCCCGTAAGGCCTCGACCAGGAGATGCGCTCCCTTGTGCGGGGAAAGCTGGCCGATGAAG
>DASYNQ010000336.1:0-9437 GCA_036008425.1 Methylocella sp.
CTCTGGGGCGCGTGCCTTCGCGTGCCAAGGTTGGTGGGCAATGCCGCATGCGTCGCGCCGAACAAGGCCACCATCATATCATTTTGCGGGCATTTATCTTTTGCGGTATGTGCAAGAGGCTTCGTGTCGCAGGGACTAATCCGCCTACGCTACGAAAACTTTGCAAATGAACTTTCCGGACCGGCTCTTAGGCCCTGACATGATTCTGACAAATATTGCAGCGGCAATTTCTCTCCGAGAAATGTCGGACTCCAACAACAGTTTCATTGATACGATCTGATCGTACAAATATTCTTTCAAATAGATCGGACTCTCCATTTTCGCAAAATTTCCTCAATGCGACGCTGCAAAGGTCTACTATTTGTACCATTCTAGTAAGTCTGCTGTCCACAAATAGTGGGGTCTCAATAATCCTATCAACTGCGGTCCATAATGTTCCTTGTTCGTGAAAATGCCTCATAAGGTCAGTGTGTTTTCGCGCCACAGATTCATTGTTATCGTGTACTAATAGGCCATGGTTACGATGGCCTCCAACTTGTTCGGTGTTTGTCAAATATCGTTGAAATCGAGAAATAACTTGCTCAAATGCCTGCTCTGCTACGGTGCGCGCGCTCCTGATTGGATCAAAATGCACTTTGTCAATGCACTCGGCAAAAAGGCGAGCGAACCCCCATCCACCGATGCGGTCGGCAACCTCGCGTACTACAGCAGCCCTTTCAGCATAGGTCAAATGCACATAAGCATCAGTGTGTCTGTAGCTCTTTCTTGCTTGCTTGTATGCTTTGGATTGTTGTATTTTTTGTAGCCGAAGTAACTCAGCCGTGCGTTTCTGTTGTACAGTTGCGCGCCTCGCAATCCAATCCATCTTCTCAAAATTGGGAATGTTGTGTTGCTCTAAATAAGCCCTTAACATCCAAGCGGTATGGATTTCTTGTTCCGCCAGCCCGTATCTGATTAAGATTTGGGATATCTCGCGATCAGCATTACGCCAGTGCCAAACTGGTATTGAGAGGCCCGCTAAGACGAAATGAGAGGTGTTCCCTGGAATATCGGGGGTGCCAGACTCATCAATGTAGCAAAGATACAATGGGTGCTTACCCCATCCCAAAAAAATAGGCGATTATGATAATCGCCTAAAAAATGCGACCGAGCTATCAGGGCATCAGCCCTGAGGAGGGACGCTTGGCGACCCTTCCCGGACGCAATCCTAATATATGGGAAAAGGAGACGGTTTTCAAGCGGTAGCGTCACAAGACCGAAGGCGCAATCCTCCATTGAGCGTTGGAATGGCATCGGCGCTAATATTTGATCCGAATTCCTTGATAGGCGCGCTCGCGCTCGTCACCGTGTCTTGGTTGGGTCACCATTAGGCCGGGGCAAGCGGCGCGCAGGTCGCGGCCGAAGGTTTGCTTGGTTCCTGGCTTATCGCGTCCCTGTTCCTGGCACCATTGGCACCATGCGCCGAACAGTTGGTCGATGGTGGCGGTATGTCCGGCGCCAATTTCGCATTTCTCGCGGATAAACGCGCCGGTCGGGCTTCCGAGATCTTCCAATTGCTGCACCGCTTCAAGCGCGGATTTTGGCTGCGTGAAATGTCCGAAACTGACGAGTCTGTGCCAACCGGTGATTGCCCAATTTAGGATTCCTGGCAGTTCCTTCAACAGTCTCGCGGCGAGGGTTTGGTCTTCGCGGCCGTAGAAACTGTTTTCCAGCAAGAGAACTATGAAGCGGCTTGAGAGGGCGCCGCTGGCATCGGCGAGTCTTGGCAATTCATTCGATATTATGATGAACCTTGTTTGCAGTTGGCCGGTCCAGGCGGGGAGATATTTGCGGTCAACCGTAATTGCATCTTCGCCGGTGATTGAGAGCAGGCGTTCCGCTATCGCGTGTTGATCGGCGCGGCTGCCTAATCTTGCGTCGGAGACGATTGCGACGCGCCTGCCAATGAGCGGGGCGAGGCCGAAATTTGTTCCGATTCCGGCAAGAGTAGGAGCAACGGAATTACCGGCGCCGATGAGCCGGCCAAGAACGCGCGCGATTGTTCCTTTGCCAGAGCGCTTGGGGCCGACGAGAAGGAATGCCTTTTGCTGGTCCGTATTGGCGGTCAAGCAATATCCGAACAACTCTTGCAGTGTGTTGATGGATTGGGGGTCATCAGGCCAAAGCTGATACAAGAAATCAAGCCATTGTCTCGGCCCGGCCGCATTTGGGTCAAAGGCGAAGTCGAGCGCGTTATACGTAAAAAATGTTGGCGTTCCGGGAAACAAGTTGAGTGTTGGCAGATGCAAGAGGCCATTTGCACATGCGACGATTTCCTCGGCTGGAACATCCCCATGACTAAGCCACGCCGGCGCCGAAATTGAACCACTAAGATGTGATGCTCCACGCAGTCCATCGAGAATGTTTGTCACCATGGCCTGGTTCGGTTTCACACGGACCGTCTTGCCATTTTTGATGACGAAGCTTCGGTCGAGAAAATCGTAGAGTTCCGAACGCAGCTCGGTATCGACGACCTCCGGATATGCGTTCTGCCTCCATCGGTAAAACGCACCCCGGTGATGATGGATGGTTCGTGTCTTGTCCGGCGCGACAAACTGGTCGAGAAATAGCTTTGCGGTCGTATATGGCGCGGCTGTATCGATAATGCGCACCGCGTCATTGAAGTGTGCGGACTTTAAGGATTCGACGGTCATGGCGCCACCGCGAGCTTGTCGAGTGCCGCTCCTAAGAGCGTCGCCGGTCCGCCCTCATGGTCTTTGGTGAGCGCTTGCCTGATCGTTTCGAGGTCCGCGCCGAATTGAAGCGCGATCGAAACCGTAACGGCCGCATCGCGTGCGATGGCCTCGATCGGCGATCCCGGCTTGTGCGACGATAAGAAAATCTCGGCTACGCGGCCGTCCGGGTAGAATCCGGCACAGAGTGTGAAGGGATGCCCGGCATGGCGAAATTCGAACGATTCGCATTGCCGCCGGTTCGGAAGCCGTTCGCGCGCGGTCATGATTCGGCGCCGCCGTTACGTTCCCCCACCTGTAACGGCTCTGTGGCGTTACGTAACGTCTTTTGCCGTTCTCGATGACGTTGTTGGCGCAGCGCGTTCGAGCTTAGCAAGCGCTCGGCGACCGGCGGTTTGGATTCGCCCGCGACCTCGGCGAAAGACAAGCGCGGCATCAGGTCATCGACTGATGGCAAGGCTTCTATAAACCCGCGCGCTGCGTCCGAAGTCAGGCCGGCTAAGGCCAGCTTCTCTTGCGCCTCAAGGCAGGAAAGCTCGATTTGAGTTTTTGCTTTCTGCTCTTGCGCCTCGACCGCGGTTTGTGCCATCCGGCGCAATTCTTTGCGGCGATTTTCTAACAGATTGTCATAGCCGCGATGGTGCCACCCAAGGCTGATTGACGGCGCGAACCGGTCAGGAATCCCGATTTCGCGGCATCGCGCCTTGATCTGCTCTTGTGCCTTGGAGACCGCCGCATTCGCGATCTTTGCGGCCTCGGCCCATACATGATCATCGTCGAAGGAATATTCCTGTCCAATTTGGTTTTCGAAGTCGGCAAGCACTTCGGTCGATCGCTGTTTTGCCGCGGACTTCAAAACCTTTTCTCGTTGACGGATTAACCGCTGCAGGTCGTCGATTTCGTTCCTGGTCATGGGCATTGGAAAGCCTCCGCGAAGGCCTTGGCGCCGGCCTCGACGGACCTGGCTTCCATGAACTGCCGGAAGGCGTCGTTCGCTTCGATAAATTGCTCGCGGCCTCGTTGCCGGTTGCGCTCGGCGTTGAGGAAATCACCGGCATCGGCACATTTGGCGGCGTGCACGAGCAGGGCCGCGGTCGATCGCCATCCAGATGCGGCGAGCTTGAACGGAATATTCTCAAGCGTGTCCGCGCGAATTTCCTCGGCGGATAGCGCTTTGATCGCCTCCAGCAAAAGATTTTCTTGCGCCGGGGCGGTTTTTGGGGCACTTTCCGAATAGTCAACGCCGCCTAAGCTTGACAATTCGAGAGGGCCACTTTCCCCGCCGGGAAGTGGCCCTTTTGCTGCAAGGGTCATGATTTCACTCAGGCTCCTCGATTTGAAGGAGCCGGCGCAAATCGTTGGCGCGAATCATGCGGACTTTGCCGACCTCGACGAAGGGAAGCTGGCCGCTGCGCATTAGGTTGTAAAGCTGACTTCGGCACAGCCCAGAGGCAACCGCAGCATCATTTATGCGATACGCGAGAGGACCACCGTGTTTCGAGACTGCCGTTGAAAGAGTAGACATATTGAAAGCCATCCGTGTTGCTGTGGACGGCCTTCTTAGTAATCAGGTTTTTGGAAAGGTCTATAAGATTATAGGTCCACTCTATTAGTCTGGACCTACGTGAGGGTCACTCTATTAGTCTGGACCTCTCTTTGCTCGTATGCGAGATATGGCCCGTTTTATCGTGGTCTCGCCAGGCCACACCGCTTTATCCGGGAGCTCCAGGCGTTTTAGGACACCTGGACGCACCTGGCGCGCGAATTTCCGACTAATTGCGAGGACCTTATTTAAATGGGTGGCTTCGGCAATAATTGCGGTTTCGAGGGCTAGTCGGCGGGGGGCGTCTTTAACTTGCTTCTTATCGCGCCCGCGTTGGTACGGGATACGTTGGATCAAGCGAACCAGCATTTTCTTGTAATCGATTTTTCCAAGGGGCTTGAGTTGAGGGGCTAGCTTCTCCGTGGCATGGGCGAGCCCGTGAAGAAGATTCTCAAAATCTTTTCCTAGTCGGCTGGAAAGAAATTCGGCCGTCAGCGCGCGTCTGTCCTTGCCGGACAAATCGTTAAAGGCGGCGATAGCATCATCTAAACTCTGCCTGCTAAAGGGCTTCGCGAAAAGATCCCTGACAAGTTGTTTTTCGTCTTCCATTTGCGTGCATCCGCTCGCATCGTAATGGACACGCGGAAATCGAGCGATGCACTCTCAACTTGTCGGCTGGCCGGCCTATCCGCGTGCGTTCGTCAAATCCATGTCAGGCCCGTATCGGAACGACGACATTCCCGGCGGTGCCAGGCTCGCAATAATTCGACCACGCCTGCATGAGCCCGCGCCGCTTTTCGAGGGCATCGCCGCGCCTGTAAGCCTGTTCGACGGCGCCGCCGGTCGCGTGCGCCAACGCCTGCTCGGCGATCTCGCGCGGGAAGGAAGTCTCCTCGCCCGCCCAATCCCGGAAGGCCGAGCGGAAACCGTGAACCGTCGCACCTGGTACAAGCGCGGCAAGCGTCATGCCGGATAATGGCCGGCCGCGCCGCTGCCCGGCAAATACAAGATCGCCGGTCCGGATTTCGGCCATCCTTTCGAGGATCGCCGCCGCACGCGCCGACAACGGAGCACGATGCTCGCGGCCGGCCTTCATGCGGGCGGCAGGAATGACCCAGACTTTGGCGCCGAAGTCGATCTCGTCCCACGTCGCACCCAAAACCTCGCCGGACCTGGCCGCCGTCAGGACCAGGAATTCGAGGGCAAGAGCATGGATGGTTTCGGTATCGCGAAGTCTCGCGATGAATTCCGGGAGGTCACCATAAGGCATGGCGGCGTGATGGCCGCGGGAAAGCTTTGGCCGCTTGGGCAATATCAATGCCAGGTGATTGCGCCAGGCCGCCGGGTTTTCGCCTGATCGAATGCCATGGGCTTTAGCGTAATCAAGAACCGCCTCGACGCGGCCGCGAAGGCGCGAAGCTGTTTCTGGAATCCGGCCCCAAATCGGCTGCAGGACCGAAAGAACCGCCGCCGTGTCGATTGCGTCAACCGGCATATTGAGAATAGGCCCGCAGTGATCATGTAGCGTGCTTGACCATTGCGCCCGATGCTTATCGTTGCGCCATTCGGATGACTTCGATTTGATAAGCTCGGCGGCACATTGGCCGAAAGTTCTACGCCCAGCCTCAGCTTCCCTGGCCGCCTTCTTTGCGTCCAGCGGGTCAATGCCATTGGCAAGCATGGAACGGTAGCCGGCGGCCTTCTCCCGCGCCTCGGCGAGGGTCACCACAGCGGCCGGACCGAACCCAGCCTCGCGTTGCTTTCCGGCGAAGGAAAACATAAAGGTCCACCGCTTGGAGACACCGGCAGGGGTGCTTGTGATGGTGAGATAGAGATTGCCCCCGTCGGCATGCCGGCCGGGTTTTTTCATTGCCGCGACAGTCCGCGCCGTCAGTCTTTTGAGCTGTCTCGCCATGTTCCGCCTCATTGCCTATCCTAGGCCATGTCCTAGTTTCGAGCATTGGCTTGTGGTGGACACCCTTGCACAGCTATGGACAGAAATGCAAGAATATCTTTTAGAATCAGCGCGCTTATTGGCCAGCCTTGCACACTCTTGAACATCAGACTGGCGGAATAAGGAACCGCCACGATATTGCTGGTTTTTTTCGCGCGGCGGTCATTTTTTGTTGCGCCGAAGCCAATACTCGACCCAAGGCAAAATGGCAGCGGCAACGAACCAGCTGAGCTCATAACGGCCCGTTAGAATAATGAAAACGATGCCGGCAACCGTCAAGGCAAGGCTGGTAATAATGATGCCTTGGCGACTCTTGAGGTAGCGGATGATGGCTCTGTCTCTGGGGGTCATGGCCAAAACCTGTTATGCGCCGGTCCACTGAGCAGCGTTGACCCTTAGCAGAACCCAGGAAAGGGCGCACCTGCCCATTGAGTTTCCCAAGGTATCGAAGGCCGGCAAAAGCGCAGCAATGGCGCGAGTGCGTATCCGGAAATTCAACCGTTCACCAAAAGCCGCTGCAGCTCCGCCCGCACGCTCGCCGGATCTTGCAGACAATAGCGCGCATTCGTGGTAGTCCCGGTGGGGCCTACCCGCACCGAAACCCCGCCTTGCGCATTGACAAACAAAAACCCACTTTCGTCGGTCAAATCATCGGCGATAAAGACCGGCTTGCGGCCCAAAAAAGGGGGCCTTGCCAGCAACGCTGCGATGCCTTTTCCCTTGTCGTGGTGCGCTTGCTTGAGTTCGGCGACCATCTTGCCTTCCTGCACTGCAAGACCGCTTTGGTGCGCGAGCGCGCCAAGTAACTCCAAGACTTCATGAGCGAGTTCCGGCGTTTGCCTGAAATGCACCGCGAGCGCCGCGCCTTTGTCCTCCAGTCTTAAGCCGGGACGGGCCGCCATGAAGTCCGCTAGAGGCTGCCGGACGCAATTCATCGCGCCATCGTTGGGGCTCCCGCTGCGGGACCTATCCGGAAACCGGATTTCCGCGCCATGCAATCCTGACACGGGAAAAATCAGCGGCGCGAAAATACGATCGACGTCCTTTATCGCGCGCCCACTGACGAGGGCGAGCGCGCCACGCGTGGCCCCGGCAAGCCCGGCAAGCAGTGTCCTCAACCCGTGATCCGCGACCACATCCTCGGGGCGCGGCATAATGTCCAAGAGCGTGCCATCGACATCGAGGAAATAAGCGCAGGAGGAAAGAGGCGCTGTCCTTGCGAGATCGCCAGGCTGCAGGGAGACGGAGGCGGCGGCCAAACCCTACCAAACTCCTGTGTTGGGCATGGACGCCCAAGGCTCACGCTTCGGCAAGGGCGCGCCCTGTTGCAAAAGCTCGATCGAAATATTGTCCGGCGAGCGGATGAAGGCCATCGCGCCGTCGCGCGGCGGCCGATTGATGGTGACGCCCGCTTTCATGAGCCTGTCGCATATTGCGTAAACATCCTCGACGGCATAGGCCAGATGCCCGAAGTTGCGGCCGCCAGTATAGACTTCCTTGTCCCAGTTATAGGTCAGCTCGACGAGCGGCGCCTTGAATTTCGTGGCGCGATCCACGTCTCCCGGCGCGGCGAGGAACACGAGAGTGTAACGGCCGGTTTCGTTTTCGGTTCGCCGCGTTTCGACGAGACCAAGCTTATTCACGTAGAAATCGAGCGATTGCTTAAGATCCGCGACGCGGACCATGGTATGCAGATATTCCATGATCTTCCTCCGCTTAACTCTATGCTGGTGGTCCGAGCCGGGCGCCGTGCAACCAACGCCAAGCATTCGTTTGCCATGGTATATAGCATTGACGCGTGGCCGTGCCGCGACTCTTGATGTGTGCTTGAGCTGAGGGGTCCGATGAGCGGAATGCCTGCGCCCGCGCAACGGGCAGCCTCGATGAACGGGGCCAACCGGCTGAAGGAGAGGGCGGCGCTTGCCTCGATCGCGGTGAGCGCGCTGATGACGGCGGCAAAATTCGCCGCCGGGCTTGCCTCGGGCTCGCTCGCGGTCCTCTCCGAGGCTGGTCATAATCTCGCCGATGTGGCGACCACCGCCCTCACCTATTTCGCGATACGGATCGCGAATAAGCCCGCCGACGAGGAGCATCAATTCGGCCATGCCAAGGTCGAGGCATTGGCCGCCCTGGTCGAAACTGGGTTCTTGTTCGCGCTCGCCGTTTTTATAATGATCGAAGCGATCGCGCGGCTTTTTGGACACGCCACAAAAATCGAGGCCAATTCTTTCGCCTTCGGTGTTTTGATTGCCTCGATAATCGTCGATTTGGTGCGTTGGCGTTCGCTGAAGCGGATCGCCGCGACGACGAAAAGCGACGCGCTCGCCGCCGACGCGTTGCATTTTTCGAGCGATATCGTCAGCTCCGCTCTAGCGCTCTGCGGGATCGCCGCCGCGCGTTACGGCTACCCGCAAGGCGACGCCCTGGCGGCCTTGGGGCTTGCACTCTTCATTGCGGTGGCGGGCTTTCAGATCGGCCGGCGCACCGTCAATACGCTCGTTGACGCGGCGCCGAAGGGCCTTGCCTCACAAATCAGATCGATCGCGCAAACCGTTCCGGGCGTGATCAAGGTCGAAACGCTCCGGCTGCGTCCGGCCGGAGCCGAGGTGTTCGGCGACATTGCGTTCACCGTGTCGCGGACCTTACCGCTTGAAAAAGCCGCCGCGATCGAGGCGAATGTCGCGGCCGCGATCGCGGCCCAGCATCCCGAAGTCGCCGTCACGGTCGCGGTGCAGCCGGTCGCCCTCGACGACGAAACGATGCTCGAACGCGTTCTACTGATCGCGGCCAAACGCCGCGTTCCGGTTCATCACGTGACCATCCAGGAAATCGAGGGGCGGACCGCGATCAGTTTCGACGTCGAGCTCGACGGCCGCATGACGCTTGGCAATGCGCATGAGATCGTCTCCGGACTGGAGCGCGAGATCGGCCGCGAACTCGGCCCCGGCATTGAAGTCGAGACCCACATCGAGCCGTTGGAGCCTCGCCCATTGCAGGGTCACGACGCGCCTCCAGAAACACGCGCGGAAATCGCCCATGCCCTCGCCAAAATGGTATCCGGAACGGGACCAATTCGCGATGTGCACAGCGTCCGGGTGAGGACAACGCCGGACGGTTTGGTCGTCAACTACCATTGCCTGGTCAGCCCTTACCTCAGCGTCGACGAAGTGCACGAACATGTCGACGAGCTCGACCGGAAAATGCGCGC
>DASYNQ010000337.1:0-2427 GCA_036008425.1 Methylocella sp.
ATCAAAGCGACCTATGACGAGGCGGCCAAGGCGCAAAAACCCGAGACCGAAATCCACGCGCGGCATATTCTTGTTGCCACCGAGGATGAAGCCAAGGCGGTGCTGAAGCGGATCATGGGGGGCGATGAATTCGCCACGATCGCCAAGGAAGTTTCGAAAGACCCGGGCTCGGAAGGCGGAGATCTCGGCTGGTTCACCAAGGACCGGATGGTGCCAGAGTTCGCCAATGCCGCGTTCAAGCTGGAGGTCGGGCAGGTTTCCGATCCGGTGAAAAGCCCGTTCGGCTGGCATATCATCGAGGTCATGGACAAGCGACAGAAGACCTTTCCGCCCTTCGACCAGGTCAAGGAGCAAGTCACCCGCTATGTCGTGCAAAAGGCGCAAACCGCGCTCGTCGCGGACTTGCGCAAGACCGCGAAGATCGAGCGGACCGAGCCTCCGGAACCCCCCAAAGCCGATAAGCCGGCTCCAGCAAGCCCCGCGCCGGCTACCCCTGCGCCCGCGCCAGGCAAGAAATAGGCGCGGCGACGGCCTGGGCGGTGACAAATCAAACCGCCGAAATCAGAGTGGAGAGGGTTCGCCCCCTTGACGCCGGTAGCGTGGTCTTGGCACTTTAGGGATTCGCCCTGGCTCATCGAGGGCGAATCTATTTTAGGAACCCTGTCCCATGGCCGCCATCTCGCCGTTCGCGCCAACGTCATTTCCCGACTTGCCAGACATCGAGGGTGTGCGCTTTGCCGTCGGCGCAGCCGGTATCCGGGACAAGGACCGCACCGATGTGATGCTCGCGGTTTTCGACAAGGGCACGCAGGCTGCGGGGGTTTTTACCAAATCGAAATGTCCGTCGGCGGCGGTCGGTTGGTGCCGCGCAAGGCTCAAGGCGGGCAGGGCCCGCGCCCTTGTCGTCAACTCCGGCAACGCCAATGCGTTTACAGGCAAGGCCGGGGTGCAATCGGTCAAGCTAACCGCCGCGCTTGCCGCCAAGGCAACTGGCGCGCCGCCAAGGGAAGTTTTCCTCGCCTCGACGGGGGTGATCGGTGAGCCGCTCGACGCGTCGAAATTCGACGGCGTGCTCGAAACGCTCGCCGCGCGCGGGGCGTCAGACGGTCTCCTCCGGGCCGCTCAGGCGATCATGACGACCGACACTTTTCCGAAAGTCGCAACTGTTCGCGCGACGTTCGCCGGCGTCGAGGTGATCCTGTCCGGCATGGCCAAGGGCGCGGGCATGATCGCCCCCGACATGGCGACCATGCTGGCATTCGTGTTTACCGACGCGCCGATTGCCGCGACGGCCTTGCAATCCATGCTGGCCAAAAGCGTGGAACGGTCGTTCAACGCGATCACCATCGACAGCGATACCTCGACCTCCGACACTTTGATGCTGTTCGCGACGGGGGCCGCCGCCAAACGCGGCGCGCCAAAAATCGTCGCCGCCAACGACCGCCGCCTCGCTCCATTCAAACAAGCGCTCGACCGTCTCCTCCTCGATCTCGCGCATCAGGTCGTGCGGGACGGGGAAGGCGCGCGCAAATTCGTCGAGGTGAAGGTGACCCGCGCGGCAACCGCCGCCGCCGCCAAAAAAATCGCTTTCTCGATCGCCAATTCGCCACTGGTCAAAACGGCGATCGCCGGCGAGGATGCCAATTGGGGCCGCGTCGTGATGGCCGTCGGCAAGGCCGGCGTACCGGCCGAACGCGACAGGCTGACGATCTGGTTCAACGATGTTCGTGTCGCCCACAAGGGCCAGCGCGATTCCGCCTATGACGAGGCCGGGGTCTCCAAGCTCATGCGCGGCGCGGAAATAAAAATTTGCGTGGATTTGGGCATGGGCCAGGGCGCGGCGACCGTATGGACCTGCGATCTGACCAAGGAATATGTCGCGATCAACGGCGATTATCGCTCGTGAGCGGCGAGCCTATCACGTGAAACTTCTGCTCGTCGCCGCCGCGGCGCTCATCGACCAGGATTGCCGCGTGCTGATCGCGCGACGTCCGCAAGACAAGTCTTTTGCGGACCTTTGGGAATTTCCCGGCGGCAAAGTGGAATTGGACGAGCGGCCGGAAGCGGCCTTGATCCGGGAACTGCATGAAGAACTCGGGATCGCGGTCGAAGGGGCTTGCCTCGCGCCGTTCACCTTCGCGAGTTTTGCCTACCCAGACTTTCACCTTCTTATGCCGCTCTATACATGCCGGCGCTGGACCGGTTTTGTCACCGCACGCGAAAACCAGAAGCTGAAATGGGTGCGGCCAGAGGAACTGCGCGCCTATCCGATGCCGCCGGCCGACGCGCCCTTGATCCCGGCGCTCCTCGACCTTCTTGGTGTATAGAGGTCGCTTTGCGCCGTTCAGGACAGCAACCGGACCGTCCATTTGATCATCTGTTTTACGCGCGCCGTGTAGGGCGGGAACAACATGGGGGTTATGCTGA